>CAYTNY010000021.1:0-29222 GCA_964439215.1 uncultured Spirochaetia bacterium | reverse complement strand
TATCGGTTGGCGTGTCAGTGGGTGTATCCGTCGGTGTATCAGTCGGTGTGTCAGTCGGTGTATCAGTCGGTGTATCAGTCGGTGTATCAGTCGGTGTGTCAGTCGGTGTGTCAGTCGGTGTATCAGTCGGTGTATCAGTCGGTGTGTCTGTCGGCGTGTCTGTCGGCGTGTCTGTTGGTGTATCAGTTGGCGTATCCGTTGGCGTGTCAGTTGGTGTATCCGTCGGCGTGTCAGTTGGTGTATCAGTCGGCGTGTCAGTCGGTGTGTCAGTTGGCGTGTCGGTTGGCGTATCGGTCGGCGTGTCTGTTGGTGTATTTGTCGGCGTGTTTGTTAGTGTTGCGGTTGGTGTTGATGTCAGTGTTATGGTCAGAGTTATTGTGGGAGTAAAAGTCGCCGTATCTGTGGCTGTAGGGCTCGGAGTTACGCTGGGGGTTGAAGTAAGCGTGATTGTCGGCGTAGGAGACGAGCATAAGTTTTCCATTTCAACGGTTGATACTATTGAAGGTGTTGTCTGGTAATTCAGCGAAGCTTCGTTTACCCAGGTGCAGTCCACTACCGGAGATGTCATTTCCACGGAGATAGGAAGCGTATAGCATCCCGTAAAACCCGGAGAAGTAAAATTCACGGTATAACTTCCGACTTTCGGACTTATCTCTGTATACGATATACTGGAAATACCCGATACAGGATTGCCGATATAATAAGGGTCGTTATACTGCCAGGTTTCCGATGAAGAGGACCAGTCATCTATTATTGTCATGCTTCCCGAGGACACCGGTCCTCCGTTATTGCAGAACTCAAGATAAAAAGTAATATTATCATTCTGCTGGATATTTGTGGTCTTATTGGCTGTTTTTTCCAGCGTGAAATCAGGCGGCATTGTAGGAGTGCTTGTCACTGTTACTGTGGGCGTGGGGGTTATCGTAAAAGTAGGCGTGCAGTAATTTGACATCTCAACGGTTGACACAACCGTGGGCGAGGCGTAATAACTCATAACCGCTTCATTGAACCAGTCGCCGCAGGAATTCTGCTGCGTCATTTCGGTGTAAATCGGCAGGTCTATGCATCCCGTAAATCCGGGCTCTTTGAATTCTACCTCTATCTGCTTGCTTCTGGAACCGATATCATTTATACGGTAAAAATCAATCCCCGGCGCGGGATCGCCCACATAATGCGGGCCGTTAAACTGCCAGTTGTCAATTGATGATGACCAGTCATCATCAATATATAGCGTACCCTGCCAGGCTTCTCCGCCTGTATTGCAAAGCTGTATTGTATAAGTGATATTGTCCCCCCCCACTATTCCGGATGTCTTATTCGCGGATTTCACTATGCTGAAATTCGGAGGATCAGGACAATAGTGTTCAACTTCCGCGGTTGCCGCAATAGTCGGCTCTGTGCTGTAGGAAAGCACGGCTTCATTATACCAGTTATCACAATAAGAAGGATTTCCGCTGTAAAGCCCTACTGTATACACATAATCATAACAGGTATCCGCGGGAAATCCGTCGGCAAATTCTATGGACATAGTCTGGTTGTTGCTGTCGCCCAGGTCGTCATAATCAATAAATCCCAGCATTGTATCCGTATAATCTCCGGGCCCCAGATAACTCCAGTCATCCGCCGGGCCTATACGCTCATCATATATGGTTACAGGCTCTCCGAAAGTTCCTCCTCCTGTATTGCATATGCTGAGAGTAAACGTTAAAGTATCAGGCGGGTTCTCCCCTATATTTACAGCCGGATTTACGGATTTTGCCAAAGTAAAATTCGGCGGTTCAGGGGTTGGTTCCACAACAAGATCAAAACCCTGCCTCATATAAATTTCCTTGCAGTCGTCATCCTGTGTATCCGAATCCTCCGCATAACTTAGCGCGGGCAAAAGACTTCCTGTACTGGGATCAAATATTCTTTTGCCGAATTTATGGCCCTGTTCAAAATAAGGACTTTCCCAGGTAAGCCCTGAAGTTGTTTCATCATATAAAGGATCAAACCAGTCAAGCCCTCCGTTCTGCGGAATATCGCCTTCAGGGCAGGAGTCATCATAATACATACTTATATCCGACGGGTCCGCACTTGTTACATAAGAGTGTCCGCCTTCGCTGCAGGTAATATCAAGACTGTAAGATGTCCAAAGTTCATTATATCCCGTATTAAGCGTTCTTACGGATATTACATTCCCCGTGGAATTTAAAAGCGCCAGTTGAGAAGCATCAAGGCTTATGCATACAGGGCTGCACGTATCATCACTTATATCACAATAAGGAAACGCGGCATCTGTATAAGTTCCGTCATCAGCCACAAAATCTTCAAGGGCAGGATTTGTTATAAGCGCGCCGTTTATATATATCATGGATATATCATCAACTGCGGCGCAGAGTTCTGCCGAAACAGGCGTACAGGCCGAATAAACAGAAAAAGGAAGCAAACATATAACAGCAAATAATACAGATATGAAAAAAACTGCTGTTTTTTTCATGCATAACTCCCTTCAGGAATGCAGTATACAAAATAATATATAATTAATTCTCCCCACTACTTTAAAATATTAGCAGATTTTTTTATACCTGTCAAGTAATCTTCAAAATTGACTTGAATTTAACGTGAAAATTTATTTTTCTCTTTATTTTAAGCACTTTTTTTGGGATAGATTTTTTTACTTGAAATTTACAAAAACAACTTTTTTACAATTTCATAATATATTTTTTATACGTAAAAATAGTTAAAAAAAATCATTTTTGATTGTTGATTTTTTATTTTTGATTTAAGGGCCCATGAAACAGCCGGCCGCACACTCAGAATATCGATCCCTTCCGTATCCAAGAATGCTTTTCCGGCATTCAGTAAAAAATATCTGCTTTACGGATGGAACATATGGAATTGAAGAGGCTGTATAATAAAGCGTTGGCAGCAATCAGAAATTATCATCTTATCCTGAAAGCCAGATACACCATTGAATCTGATCTTTCTATAAGCATAACAACTTTGCTTCCTTTTTTTATATTTGCGGATGCTTTATCAAAATCATCCATTTCTTTTATTATACTTCCGTTCAGTTCGTGTATTATATCACCGGGCATAACTCCGGACTCTGCCGCGGCGGAATCAGGATCCACGGATATAACAACAACGCCTCTGCCTGTTGAAAGGCCGTATTTTTCCGCAATTTCATCCGTTATGCCGGAAACCGCAATTCCCAGCCCTCCTGTCTTCATTGGCTGCTGCGGCTCAAGAGCGCTTTCAATATTGCGTTCGCCTATTTTTACCTTTTTCCGCATGCTTTTTCCGTCTCTTATTATTTTCACTTTTACTGATTCGCCTGCATTGGTATTTGCAACTACAGACTGAAGTTTGCGGTAATCAGAGATCTTCACCCCGTCAAATTCTACAATCACATCACCGCGTTTTATTCCGCTTTTTTCTGCCGGGCCGCCGCTGAATACTCCGGATATCAGAACCCCTTCCTTTACTTTAAAATGTTCCGACAGTTCGGGAGTCAGTTCCTGGATACTCACACCAAGCCATCCTCTTTCAACTCTGCCTGTCGTTGATATGTCTTCATATATTTTCTTTGCCAGGTTTATGGGTATCGCAAAACCAACTCCGTCATATCCGCCTGATGCCGTTGATATTGCGGTATTTATCCCTATCACCTCGCCGTCAAGATTAACAAGTGGCCCGCCGGAATTTCCCGGATTTATGGCGGCATCGGTCTGAAGAAAATCATCATATGCGCCGGCCCCTATTATCCTGCTTTTTGCGCTTATAATACCCTGAGTCACTGTCTGCTCAAGCCCGAACGGACTGCCTACCGCAACAACCCAGTCCCCCACATTCATTTCATCGGAATCCCCGATTGTGACAGTTTTCAATCCTTCAGCCTTTATTTTTATTACGGCAATATCTGTTTCGCTGTCGTGTCCCACAAGTTTTGCAGAGTACTCTTTATGATTCTGCATGCGCACTGTTATTTCGTCTGCGCCGGATACCACATGGAAATTGGTAATAATATAACCGTCTTCACTCACAATAAAACCGCTTCCAAGGCTCTGCCGCTTCAGGTTCTGCTGAGGCATCCCGAAGAATCTGCGCATAAATTCATCATTAAAAAACCTGTCATAATACGGATCAACACTCCTTCTCAAGACCTTTACAGTTGATATATTTACGACCGCGGGCCCGGCCCTATCCGCAATTTCCTTAAAACTTGCCGGTATATATCTTACCTGGGCCGCCGCAGAACATACAAATCCGGCCAGAATAAGACTCAATAAAGTGATTTTTTTCATTGCCGCACCTCCGGTTCAGAGTTTATTTGAATAAATATAATATTCCGATTTTATTATTTTGCTCCGGTATTTAATACTTTAACTTTTTCTTTTTCGCGAATTCCTCTATGAGTTTTTTCTCGCCCCCTGATGTGACTTTCGGTATGTCAACAAGAACCTTCACATAAAAATCACCCGGTCTTCCTTTTTTTATGTCTTTCACTCCTCTTTCTTTTATTTTCAGCAGACTGCCGCTCTGTATTCCCGCGGGGATTTTCACAACAACATTTCCATACGGAGTTTTTATGCTTTCCTCCGAACCGAGCATTGCCGCGGCAACAGATATATGAACAGGATAATAAAGATCATTTCCTTCTCTTGTATAAACAGGACTCTGCGCAACTTTAAAAATAACATATAAATCCCCTCTCCGGCTGTCAGCAGAACCCCTGTTCCCTTCATTTTTTATCCTTATTTTCGTCCCGTCCGAAACACCTTCCGGAACCTTTACCTTAATCTGCTTTGTTTCTGTCGTTTCTCCGGTTCCGCTGCAGCTGCCGCATTTCCTTGCCGCAACGCTGCCTTTGCCTGAACATTCAGGACAGGTCTTTTCTATAAGAAAACCTCCCTGCGCCATCTGTATTACTCCTCTTCCGCCGCAGGAAGCGCATCTTTTCATATCAGAACCGGGCGCAGCCCCGCTGCCCGAGCATACGGTGCATACTGTTTTCCTGGGAACTTTTATTACTGTATTTCCGCCGGCAATAGCAAGATCAAACGGTATCTGTATTCTTACAGTAACATCGCTTCCCCTTGAAGGTTCTGCACGCTGCTGCTGTTTTGTTCTTCTTCCGCCTCCGGCGGCTCCTTCAAAGAACAGATCAAAAAGATCGCCAAAGCCTCCTCCGCCGCTGCGGCTCCGGCCCTGTCCGGCGCCGCCGAACATATCCCCGAAAACATCCGAAAAATCAAAAGAACCTCCGGACGTCTGCCCGCCTCTTTGAAAATCGGAAAAATCATATCCCTTTTCGCCGGCATCCCTGAGTTTATCGTATTTAGCCCTTTTCTCAGGATTAGCCAGAACTTCATAAGCTTCGGATATTTCCTTGAATTTTTCTTCAGCTTGTTTGTCGCCTTTATTGGCGTCAGGATGATATTTTTTCGCAAGTTCTCTGAATCTCTTTTTGATTTCATCCTGAGGCGCGTCTTTTGAAACGCCAAGCGCACTGTAATGATCTTTCAGTTTCATAGCATCACCATCAAAGGCATTATTTTATGAGTTCATATGCCGGGGCAGAATATCCGCCCCGGCAGTTGTTTTCTTTTTTTTACTCTTACATCATTCCCGGCATTCCGCCGCCCATGCCGCCCATCCCGGGAGGCATTCCGCCGCCTTCGCCTTCCTTTTCAGGAAGATCAGTGATAAGCGTTTCAGTCGTTAAAAGCAGCGCCGCAATTGATGCCGCATTCTGAAGCGCGGAACGGGTAACCTTTGTCGGATCAATAACACCTTCTTTTACAAGGTCTTTTATTTTTCCGTCATTTGCGTCATACCCTACGTTCACGGTCTTATCAGCGAGTATTTTCTCTATTATTATAGAACCTTCATCACCCGCATTGAACGCTATCTGCCTTATAGGGGATTCAAGCGCTTTTTTTACTATCTGCACCCCTATCATTTCCTCAACATCGTCATTCTTAAGGTCATTCAGCACCTGCGCGGACCTTAAAAGCGCAACGCCGCCTCCCGGCACTATGCCTTCCTCTACAGCGGCCCTTGTTGCGTGCAGGGCGTCTTCCACTCTTGCCTTTTTTTCTTTCATCTCCGTTTCGGTCGCGGCTCCTACATTTATAACAGCCACTCCGCCGGAAATTTTCGCAAGCCTTTCCTGAAGTTTTTCTTTATCATAATCAGATGTTGTATCCTGTATCTGTTTTTTGATCTGTTCGGCCCTTGCGTTTATCTGTTTTGTTTCGCCCGAACCTTCAACAATAGTGGTATTCTCCTTGTCCACGGTTACCTTTTTCGCTGTTCCTAAATCCGCGATTTTTGTGTTTTCAAGCTTCAGTCCAAGATCTTCGGAAATAACCGTTCCGCCGGTTAAAACCGCGATATCCTCAAGCATTGCTTTTCTTCTGTCTCCGAAGCCCGGCGCTTTTACCGCCACACAGGTAAACGTTCCTTTAAGTTTGTTTACAACAAGAGTAGCAAGCGCTTCGCCTTCAACTTCTTCCGAAATAATAAGAAGCGGCCTTCCCTGTTCAACAACACTCTGAAGTATAGGAAGTAGATCCTTCATATTTGAAATCTTTTTATCGTGTATCAGAATATAAGGATTCTCCATCTCAGCTATCATCTTATCTGGATTTGTTACAAAATAAGGCGAAATATAGCCCTGATCAAACTGCATACCTTCCACAACATCCAGTGTTGTTTCTATTCCTTTTGCCTCTTCAACGGTTATAACGCCGTCATTTCCCACCTTGTCCATTGCATCCGCTATAAGGCTCCCGACTTCTTTGTCATTATTCGCGGAAATTGTCGCAACCTGCGCTATCTCGGTTTTGTCCTTTGTCTGCTTGGAAATCTTTTTCAGCTCCTCAACAACTGCTTTTGTGGCTTTTTCGATTCCTCTTTTCACAGGCATCGGGTTTGTTCCTGCCGCGACATTTTTCAGGCCTTCGCTGTATATGGACTGAATAAGAATAGTCGCGGTAGTGGTTCCGTCTCCCGCAACATCCGATGTCTTTGAAGATACTTCTTTGGCAAGCTGGGCGCCCATGTTTTCAAACGGGTCCTCCAGTTCAATTTCTTTCGCGATCGTCACTCCGTCATTTGTAATTGTCGGAGAACCATACTTTTTATCAATAACAACATTCCGGCCCCTGGGCCCAAGCGTTACCTTTACCGCATTTGCGACCTGGTCAATACCGCTCTTTAATGATTTTCTTCCTTCTTCATCAAATTTAATCTGTTTTGCCATATTACTCATTCCTCCTTTAAGAAAATTTATTGGTTTTTTATCCTTCTATTACAGCCAGAACATCATCGTCTGTCATAATAAGAAGTTCATCGTCTTCCACCTTTACTTCCGTGCCTCCGTATTTTGAATAAATAACTTTATCTTTGGGCTTAAGCTCCATCGGCTTCCTTTTACCGTCATCCGCAAAACCGCCTTCACCTACCGCGATAACTTCGCCCCTTGACGGTTTTTCTTTTGCTGTTTCAGGAATAATTATTCCGCCTTTCTTTACTTCTCCTTCTTCCATCGGTTTTACAATAATGTGATTTCCCAACGGTTTCAACTTCATTTCTTTTCCTCCTTCAAAAATATTTTTATTTTTTTCGTTCTTCCTTTTAAACAGGACAGAACAGCATCCGGACCCCGTCCGGTTTATTTCTTGTCTTCATCCTTATCTTTCTTCTCCTCATCAACAACTTCATATTCAGCATCAACCACATCATCACCGGATTTTCCCTCTTTTCCGGCTTCGCCGGCCTGCGCACCGGGCTCTGATGCCTGTCCCTGCGCTCCCTGTGCGCTTTGAGCGTTTTTATACATTTCCTCGGAAACTTTATGCCATTTAGCCGTAAGTTCTTCCGTTCCTTTTTTTAATTCCTCGGTTCCCGCGTTTTTTTCCAGTTTTTCTTTCAGGCTCTTTAATGATTCTTCCAGCTCTTTTTTCTCCGCTTCAGAAACTTTGTCTCCTACTTCTTTTAATGTTTTTTCAGCGTTATAAACAAGCGAATCAGCCTGGTTCCTTGTATCTATCTCCTCTTTTTTCTTTTTATCTTCTTCCGCATGGGTTTCAGCATCTTTTACAATATTGTTTATTTCATCTTCAGACAGTCCGGATGAAGCTGTTATTGTTATTTTCTGTTCTTTACCCGTTGCTTTATCCTGCGCGGATACATTGAGTATTCCGTTTGCGTCAATATCAAACGTAACTTCAACCTGAGGCACTCCTCTGGGTGCGGGCGGTATTCCGTCAAGATGGAACCTTCCTATTGTCTTGTTTGCGTTGGCCATATCCCTTTCACCCTGCAGCACATGTATCTCAACAGATGTCTGGTTATCCGATGCTGTTGAGAAAATTTCCGACTTTTTCGTGGGTATCGTAGTGTTTCTTTCTATTAATTTCGTAAAAACGCCGCCCATAGTTTCTATGCCGAGTGACAGGGGAGTAACATCCAAAAGCAGGACATCTTTAACGTCGCCCTGCAGGACCCCTGCCTGTATGGCGGCGCCTATTGCCACAACCTCGTCAGGGTTTACTCCTTTATGCGGTTCTTTTTCAAATATTCTTTTTACTATTTCCTGAACCGCCGGCATTCTTGTCATGCCGCCCACAAGCACAACTTCATCAATATCTTTTGCTTCAAGGCCCGAATCTTTCAGTGCTTTTTTGCACGGCTCTATGGTTCTGTCAATAAGATCGCCCACAAGTTTTTCCAGGTCCGCTCTTGTCATTGTCATAACAAGGTGTTTGGGGCCTGTGGCATCCGCGGTTATAAACGGAAGGTTTATTTCTGTCTGCGTGGCGGAAGACAGTTCTATTTTTGCCTTTTCAGCCGCTTCCTTAAGCCTCTGAAGGACCATTCTGTCGCTTCTGAGATCAATTCCCTCTTTCTTTTTAAATTCATCCGCGATCCAGTTCATTATTGTCTGGTCAAAATCATCACCGCCGAGATGTGTATCCCCGTTGGTCGCCTTTACTTCAAAAACACCGTCGCCTATTTCCAGTATGGAAATATCAAACGTTCCGCCTCCAAAGTCATATACTGCAATTTTTTCATTTTTCTTCTTATCAAGCCCGTAAGCAAGCGACGCAGCCGTAGGTTCATTTATGATCCTGAGCACTTCAAGCCCGGCAATTCTTCCCGCGTCTTTTGTTGCCTGCCTCTGCGAGTCATTAAAATAAGCAGGTACGGTTATTACCGCCTGCGTTACTTTTTCACCCAGATATGATTCTGCGTCGGCTTTCAGTTTTCCCAGAACCATTGCCGAAACCTCCGGCGGACTGTATTTTTTACCCATGATTTCCGCATGAGCATCGCCGTTATCCGCGGCAACAACTTTATAAGGAACTTCTTTTATTTCCTCCAGAATTTCCGAATGTTTTCTGCCCATAAATCTTTTTATGGAAAATATTGTGTTTTCAGGATTTGCAACAGCCTGCCTTTTGGCAGGCAGCCCTACAAGCCTGTCTCCGTCTTTTGTAAATCCCGCAATTGAAGGCGTGGTTCTGTTTCCTTCCGCATTAATTATTACTTTAGGTTCCTTGCCTTCCATAACAGCAACGCAAGAATTGGTTGTTCCGAGGTCAATTCCAATAACTTTTCCCATTTTATTTACTCCTTTCTGTTTTTATTTGTTTTATACTTTTATATAATGCAATGATCATGCCAGAGTTTCTATCTACGAAAATAAAGGATTTTATAGAAAAAAGCTATAAGATGCTTTGTTTTGTGTTTCATCTTGAAACGTTTATTGTTTTATTATGGAAAGCATTCATTATGGAACAAACCCGGATATATGCCATATTTTCAGAAGCATATTCTGTGCAGATATAAAAAAAAACGCCGCAATATTTATTATCAATTCCGTATATCAATATTGATGGGCTGAATATTATGCGGTTTTAGACCCTGTCTGTGGTTTATATGCGCTTTTATCTGCTGTCAGAACAATTATAAAGAGTACTATGTTTACCGCGGCGCCGATACACGCGGCCGCCACAACCATAAGGCCGGCCAGAGAAAAAAATGCCAGTCCTAAAAATACTTTAAAGATCCCAAATACGATCCCAGCAATAAGAGCCGCACCGAAAATACGCGGGCCCTGTTTTTTCGCCTGAAGAAGCAGCACTGCCCCATAAAGGTAAAAAACTGAAATCAGCACTCCCGCCGCACCTGATCCCATAAACCACCGCTTTGCGCCGGCCGGAAAACGCATTGTATCAGAAAAAAACGCCGCAATTCTTTCATCATAAATTTCCTCCTCCAGGCCTTCTTTCTTCATCTCTTCTGCCATCTTCTTTTTCAGCTCTTCCATATCCGGCGCTGCCTTTTCAATTACAGAGAGAACTTTAGGAAGCATTATCATATGAAATCCGTTCATTATCCCCGCCGCACCCGTTACAACCGCAATAACCCCGGTAATAACCGCCCATACAGGCAGTTTTGCGTTTAAGCCGGCATTAATATTTTTATCTTTTTTCATAAGCCTCTCCTTTAAAATATTTATGCAGTAAATCCCTTTTTTGCTGTTTCAACAGCATTTTTTATTTCCTGTACAGCAAGTTCTGTCTCAAATTCCCTGCGGGAAAATACAAATCCGCTTTTCAGCCTCATTCCTCTGTCTTCCCATATAATTTTCACAATAGTCGAATTAAACAGCCATTTACCGCAGTGAAATTTCCCTTTTTCAAAGCCTTTTATACTGCGCAGAGGTATTGTTATTATTTCACCCGACGGCGTTTTTTCAAAGTACATATTGTTTTCATCGGTATAAACAATACCTGCGGAAGAGAATAATAACTCCCTGCTGTATTTACAGCGCCGGCCGCCTTCTGTTTTGGTGCCTGCATAGGAACCCTTCCTGCGTTTCAAATTTTCACACCTCTGTATACTTTATTCCGCCGGCCTTAATGCGCTATAAAAACGCCGAGGCACATGGCTGATCCCACAAGCGAAACTGTGAGAGGTATCATATCCGCCAGAACATTATCATCCCCCGTTTCATCCGTAAGAGCGGATCCCATATTTCTGAACGACAGATATAAAAGAGCGCCCAATGCGGCTGTTCCCGCGGCTTCACCCCACTCCTGCTCTGTCCACAGCCCGTAAGCCCCCGCAAGAAGCGCGCCGGCCGCGGCATAATCCGCAGTCATTTCGGGCCACCGCAGACATCCTTCATCCATACAGACAAAATAGCCTTCACCGCCAAGGCCCCCGTCCATTATAAATTTCGTCCATGAACCGGCAATCACAACGCCTGTAACAGCCATACCCACAGGTATAACTCTGTTCTTAAGTTCACTGTTCTGTCCGTATGCGGATACCGCAAAAACAGCAATAAAAACAGTAATCATAATTTTTTTTATCATATTTTCCTCCCCTGATTATTTTATTCTATACTTCATAGTCTACAACACACCTCTGCTCGCAGACTTCATTTACCAGTCCGACAACTTTTATATGTTCCGGATGCTCCCTGTAATGAGCCAGATCAGCGAAATTCTCAAACTCCGAATACAGCGAACAATCCCATGCGTTTTCAGATTTTCCGGTATTTATTCCGACTTCAATATTAATTATACACGGTATTTTCCGCTTCAGCGCTTCTATCTGTTTTTTCATTTCACGGGCGTTTTCCTCTTTTGTTCCGCGGGGCGGACTTTGTTTCAGTTTAAAAAGAAGTATATGTTTTACCACTTTTACCTCCTGTTTATTATTTTATCTGTATACCAGATACAGAAACAGCGGATTTTTAGACATTGTTGCGGCAGCAAAACCCTGAATAATCACAAAAACATAAAAGATCATGATCGTATTATAAAACCGTTTCCCATCTATATAATAATCTATGCCTCTGTCCCTGTAAAGATGAAAAACAACAGCAATCAGAAAAACAGCCGCACAAACAGCCGCCGGAGGAAAAGACCCCAGAAATGCCCTGTATAAATACACAACCGGCCATACGGCAAAAACCGCCGGAACAGCCGTATTTTTGTCTGAAGCGCGCAGCTGCCTGTAAATCATGGCTGATATCAGCATGATCACCGTAAAAGAAACAATACCCGTAAAAAAAACATACTCATCCCATCCGGCAGCCGGTATGCCTGCCGCGGCAGGCGCCAGAATAAGAAGTAAAACGGATTTTTTTTCAAAGTCCCCCGGATCAGCCGCGGTATAAAGAGCGGAATAAAGAACCCATAACGGAACAGAAAAAAGAATCAGAATATCCCTGCTCAGAAACATTCCGGCGGCGGATAAAGCCGCGGCTCCCGCGGTAAAAATAAGATCCGGCGCTGATATTTTTCTTTTTATGCCCCGTACGGTTTCGTTTGCCGAAAAAACAGAAAATACCGCAATAACAATAAATAAAACCGCAAGTTCCTTCATTCTCCGCCTCTCCTGAAAATATCACTTAACAGAAATAAATTTATCACAAAAGCCAGCGCAGCAGCCAGACCGGCAAATGAAAAAGGCACAATTGCAAAAAGAATTATTGTCAGGGTTCCTATTGCGTTTATATAGATAAACAGATCCGGCTTTTTCATATGAACCACCCCTGCATTATTACAGCCAGAACCAGAACGATCCCCGCTCCCGCTCCTGCCGCATTTCGTTTTTCGGCGCCTTTTTTTATCGACACACCGAATCTTTTAACGCCTGACATTAAAATAAAAAAACCGTTCAGTATATTCACGCTGTAAAGAGCCGCGCCGGCCGTCAATATGAATTTCACGGCCTGTGTCTGAAATTCTCCGTTTATCAGGGCCGCAATAAACACGATCTGAACAGCGGTCAATACCGCCATACTGAAAAGCGCCAGAATATGCGATTCAACCTTTTCCGGCCTGTATCTTATATTATGCACTTCGGCCCCTCCTGCGCCCGCGGATAAAGCAGCCATCATCGCCCCTCCCATAATACATATAAGAAGATTAAGCGCTCCCGGCGGCGCTGTTCCTGATATTGCGGCCCCTGCGGCAAACATCAGCATCCCTCCGCCTGTAAGCAGAATATATCCCGCAAAGTCCTCTTCAATAACCGCATAAAAAATATACAGCAGCCCCCAAAACAGAACAAAAGGAAAAACAACAGCCGGCAGTTTATCCGGCTGGGCAGAAAAAGAAATACTGAGAACATAAACCAAAAGAGCCGAAGCCAGCATACCGCCGGGTTCATTTTTATAATAAACTTTTTTCGCTTCGGATATTTTATTCATAACCGTCATCACACCGCCGGACGAAAGCGCCGCGAAAAAAAACGCCGCCCCAAGCGCCGCAGGGCCCAAAACCGCTCCGGAACCTCCGGCTGACGCGGCATATATAAAAACAGATGCAAACGCCGCCAAAGAAAAAAACGCTTTTTTATTTATAAGACTGCCGGTTTCATTATTGCCTTTCCCGCCGGCAGCCGCAAAAACAACCGCAAAATCCGCCATAAAAAAAAGCATAAGCGCTAAAATAATATTTTTAGCCGCAAAAATATATATAAACCCCGCACAGAAAAGAAAAAACATTTTAACGCCGTTTTCCCTGTCTTTTTCAAAAAAACCGGAAAGTGCGATAACAGGCATAAAAACAACAAAAACAGCTATAGAATCCCGGCTGAGCTTAAAAGCACCGGTTTCCGCCCCGGATCCGGCCGAATACACAAACAACAAAGCCGCCGATAAAAAAGCACCCGTAAAAAAAAGACCGCGGGAGATCCCGCAGACTCTGCATTGCCTTTCCTTTCCCAAAAACAAAAACAGGGAAAAACCTCCCAGATAAATGATCATAGGAAGATAAAAAAGAATTGTATTTGTCATATCAGCCCGTTCAAAGCAATCGTATGTATTTTATCGTCTTTCTGTGTTGTTGCATAAAGAAATTTCCCGTCAGCCGAAAGAGCCAGCCATTTCGGCATCAGATCCTCAAATACTATACGGTGCATTTCTTTTCCTGATTCATAATCCATAAAAACAATCATATCTTCAAGAGGCATTGCCAGATATATATATTTTTTGCTTTTGGAAACAAGAGCATCCGAGGCTCCGCCTTCGGTCATTATTGTTTTTTTTATGAAAAAATCCCTTTTGTCCATTACAATGACGCTTCCCTTTTGATTATATGAATATTTCCATTCGCTTATAATAAGAATATCGTTTTTATCCGCCTCCAGAATTAAAATTGGTGATATACCCGCGTCAATCTTTGTAAGAATTAATTCATCTGTTGCCGTATCTATTATTTCAACGGTATTTGTATATTTACAGGCAACATATAAATACATTTCCTCATCATCAATATAAAGCCCTGAGGGCCATTTCCCCGTGCTTACTCTTTTCACGGATTTCTTTTTTTCAAGATCAATTACCGATACATTGCCGCTCCCTCTGTTTGCGGCGTAAAGTTTCTTTTTATTTCCGGAAAGCGCGACAGCGGAAGGATAACTTCCTCTTGTGCGTATATTATTTGTTTCTCCGCTTTTTGTGTCATATACCGTAACATTGGCGCCGCGGCTGTTGGCGGTATACAGCACTTCTTTATCAAGCATCATGTCATAAGGATATTTTCCTGTTGCGATAATATCCTCTATTTTTCCGTTTTTCATATTATAACGGTATACCCGGTTTTTTCTTTCGGATCCCACATACAGTTTTTTTCCCGGGGCCGCTAAAAGCACGGAAGGTGTGAACTTCAGGTTCAGCGAAGACTTTACTTCAGGCATTTTTAATACTTTTTTTTCTTCGTTTCCGCACCCCCAAAAAGAAAAAATCAGGCACAGCATAAAAACAGCCGCGGCCCCTTTTGCCGCGTTTCCGGATTTCTTATTGCCCCCCGTGTAAACAATCATCGAGAAAAAAACAAAAACAATTCCCGCAAATACCGCAAGCAGCCATATATATTCCTCCGGCCCGGGCAGAACCGCGGCTGATAAAAACGCTGATTTCAGAGACAGCGCCAGAAATAATCTTTTACGCATCACACGTACGGACACTGAAGAAAAAAACATGAACACCCCGGATATTCCGGCAAAAATTTCAGCCATTATCCGCATCCTCTCTTTTTGAAAATACAGCATATGAAGCTGCCAGAAATAAAAATACAATAAATATCACCGCGCCTGTTTCCGGCGCCGCGAAAATCCCCGAGAGTCCCGCAGGTTCTTTGAATAAAACAAAAAGAAATCCCGCCAAAACAGCCGCGGACGCAAGGTTCCCCCAAATACTGCGCCCGGCATTTTTTTCCGTATATTGCCCCCTGCCGCCGGCAATAATAAAATTCATAAAAAAAGCAATGCCTGCGGCCGGCAGAAGAAAAAAAGCATCAGGCAGACTTATAATCAAAGGAATAAATATAAGAATATCAGCCGCTGTCAGAAGAAGAAAAATATGCTCTTTTTTATTTAAAAACACCGCGGCAGAATAAAGCAGCATTCCTGCGGCAGCCATTATCCAAATCATTTATTTTTCCTTTTTCCGCGGGACACCGGATTACGCCCTGTTTTTTTTCTCCATATTATCCCATTCCACTATTAAAGGACTTGCGACAAATATGGATGAGTATGTCCCCACCAAGATACCCAGCAAAAGCGTCAGCGAAAAATTTTCAAGCACGTGCCCCCCGAACATATATAAAGAACCAACGACAAACAGGGTTGTCCCTGAGGTAACAATGGTTCTGGAGAGAACTTCATTGATGGACCTGTTTACGATCTCGCCGTAATTTGTCTTAAGTATGAACCTGATATTTTCCCTTATACGGTCAAAAAGCACCACTGTATCATTCAGGGAATATCCCGCAAGAGTCAGCAGCGCAGTGACGACAAGCAGGTCTATTTCCTTTCCTAAAAGAACCATTATTCCGAGAACCACCAGCACATCATGAAACGTGGCCACGGTTGCGGCCACCGCAAACTTGAACTTAAACCTGAACCATATATATATAAGTATGCCGAGAACCGCCCAGAACATTGCCAGAAGCGCTTTTTGTTTTAACTGCCCGGAAACAACAGGGCCTATTTCACTTGAACCTTCTATTGTTATTCCCGCTTCAGGCATATCCTTTTTAAAAACATCCTCTATTTTCCCCGAAGCTTCGCCTGCTTCAGCATCCGCAAGACTCATTCTTATTATAAATGTATTATCCGATTCATTTCCTATCTGCTGTATTGTAGCCCGTTCAAACCCTTCAACAGCCATAACAGCCCTTATTTCCGCAACTGAAACCGCACTGTCAAATCTCACCTGCACAGTGGAGCCTCCCGTAAAATCCAGGCCCATATTGGCTTTATCGGCCGCAATAAGATAAACCGAATAAAACGCCGCAATAAGCATAAGCCCGGATATAACAAACGCGGCCCTTCTTTTTCCTATAAAGTCAAACTTTGTATCCTTTATTATCTGAAACATTTTAAAACCTCCAAGACCGGCAGAAGATCAAAGGCCGGATTTATATAATTATATACTCAGTTTCTTATACTGTTTTCTGAGATCAAATATGGATTTCGTTACAAAAAACGCAGTAAACAGGCTTATCGCAACACCCCAGAACAATGTTACGGCAAAACCTCTGATCGGACCGGTGCCGAACTGAAAAAGTATTATCGCGGTAATCAGCGACGTAACATGCGAGTCAATAATGGTCCACAGCGCCCTGTTATATCCGGCGTCAATTGCAGCACGGACCGTTTTTCCGGTTTTAAGCTCTTCTCTGATCCTTTCAAAAATAAGAACATTGGAATCTATGGCCATACCCAGAGTAAGCGTAAGCCCGGCAATACCCGGAAGAGTAAGGGTCGCGTTCAGCGCCGCAAGCACTCCCATAACAAAAAGAAAAGTCAGAGCAAGACCCAGATTCGCAACCAGTCCCGACATACGATAATAAATAAACATAAAGATCAGAACCAGCAAAGCGCCTATGAAAATAGATTTTTTTCCCGCATTTATGGAGTCTTCGCCCAAAGACGGCCCCACAACTATTTTATTTTCTATTTTCACCGGAGCAGGAAGCGCACCCGCCCTCAGTATAAGCGCAAGATCCTTTGCACTGTCCAGATCAAAGCTGCCTTCTATTATACCTTCTCCTCCGCTTATCCGCGACCTTATAACCGGCGCGGAAACCACAATATCATCAAGTATGATTGCAAGGCGCCTGTCAACATTATTCATTGTTATTTCCGAAAAAGCTTTTCCGCCCTCCGGAGAGAGTTTAAAACCCACGATTGGAGCGCCGTACTCCCCCATCTGAACTCTTGCGTCCTCTAAATCAGCACCGGTTAAAAGTTCCTTATCTTCTATGGGATATCTTTCATCGTTCCGGTCCTTTAATACTTTTATGCCTTCAGGAACAAGCTCCGGGTCTATTTCTCCGTCTTCATCCGTCATATCCGTAATATTATGTCTTTCACTGACCAGTTTAAACTCAAGAAGCGCTGTTTTTCCTATTATATCCAATGCCCGCTCGGGATCATTTACACCGGGAAGCTGAATAACTATAAATTTCTCGCCTTCCCTTTGTATTATCGGTTCAGCCACACCAAGCGAATCTATTCTATTGCGGAGTATTTCAAGCGCTCTGTTCACTGCTTCCTCAAGAACCATATTTTCCGGCAGTTCTTCATCATCAATAGCAAGCTTCAGATACATTCCGCCCTGCAGGTCAAGACCTAGATTTATGCTGCCCTCTTCAATAATATTTCCTTCAGCATCCCTGACATCAAAAGGCGGATAAAGCTGCCATACCGCCAATGCGGCAAAAATAATCGTTATAAAACCGATAACCTGTATTTTCCTGTGCATAACAACCTCCGGAATAAAGACGTTTTTATCCGTCTTTTTTATATATTTTAAATTACTTCTTGTTTTTTGATCCTGCCTTTTTCTTTTTTTCGGCAGTTTTCCCTGTTTTCTTTTTCAGATCCAGCCCCTGTATTTTCTTTTCCGTGATCCTGTAGCGCAGTATCTGTTTTACGCATTTTACAATATGCTTTTCCGTTATTCCGTATTTTTCAAAAAGCTCGTCAGGTTCGCCGGATTCGGCAAAAATATCCTTAATACCCATTCTTTTAAGCTTTGCCGAATTTTTTTCCGCAATTACCTCCGCAACAGCGGAACCCAGCCCACCGATTATTGAATGTTCTTCTATTGTTATAATGTGCCGTGTTTTTTCCGCGGACCGCATAACCGCTTTTTCATCCAGCGGCTTTATGGTCGGCATATGAACAACTTCCGCTGAAATACCTTCTTTCTCCAGCATTTCAGCGGCATTAAGACTCTGAAAAAGCATAACTCCCGTACTTATTATGGTTGCATCAACACCTTTTTTCATCACTCTTGCTTTCCCGAATTCAAATTTGTATTTTTCGTCAAATACAACAGGCGTCGTCATTCTTGCCAGCCTGACATATACCGGAGACTCATAATAATCCGCAAGAAATTCAATAAGTTTTTCCGTTTCCACCGAGTCAGCCGGTGCTACCACTTTCATATTAGGAAGAGCCCTCATAATCGCCATGTCTTCACACGCCTGATGCGTAGGGCCGTCCGGACCTACCGAAACACCGGCGTGGGTAACTACTATTTTCACGGGCAGATTGGGATAGCATATAGAGTTCCTGATCTGCTCCCACGCCCTGCCTGATCCGAACATCGCAAAAGTTGACGCAAAGGGATTCATTCCCGATGCGGCAAAGCCCGCCGCGGTTCCCATCATATCCTGTTCCGCAATGCCCATATCATAAAACCTTTCGGGAAAAACTTTGGCAAAACGGATCGTCTGTGTTGATTTCGCGAGATCCGCATCCAGCACAACAATATTTTTATGTTTCTTTCCCATTTTCACGAGAGTCTCTCCGTAAACATTCCGCATTGAAGTTTTTGCCTGTTTATTCTCCACTGATACACCCCAGTTCCTTCAGTGCAAGTTCCTGCTCTTCAAGCGTCGGAGCAACACCGTGATATTCAACTTTTCTTTCCATAAATGATATGCCTTTTCCTTTTACTGTCCTGGCTATTATAATCGTTGGAAGACCCTTTGCTTTTTTCGCGTCTTCAAACGCCTCAACAATAGCCTCGCAGTTATGTCCGTCTATTTCTATAACGTTCCAGTTAAACGCTTTCCATTTTTCAACAAGAGGTTCAAGCCCGGCCTTTACTTCACCGATGCTTCCGTCAATCTGAAGTCCGTTATAATCCAGTATTGCGCATAAATTATCAAGTTTTCTCGTATATGAAGTCATTGCCGCTTCCCATACCTGTCCTTCCTGCATTTCACCGTCTCCGAGCATCACATATATACGGTTTTTCTTTTTGCGGAGTTTGGCCGCCATTGCCATTCCGTTCGCAATGGAAAGCCCCTGTCCGAGAGAACCGGTCGTCATATCTACTCCGGGGGTTTTTGACATATCAGGATGTCCTGACAGTGTTTTTCCTATTTTTCTGAGATCCCACAAATGTTCCTCCGGGAAAAAACCGGCTTCAACAAGCCCTGTATAAAGAGCCGGCGCTGCATGCCCCTTTGAAAGAACAAAACGGTCCCTGTCTTCCCATGCGGGTTTTTTCGGGTTCAATTTCATTATTTTCAGATACAGAACAGCTATAACATCCGCCGCCGAAAGAGAGCCTCCGAGATGGCCGGACCGCGCGCATCCCAGCATTTTTATTATATTGCGCCTCATTCTGTTTGATTTAAATTCCAGCATTTTTATAACGGAATTATAATTTTTATATACTTTTGCGTTCCCCGGCAGTTTCTTCTCTTTGATAAATTTTTCAAGTTCCTTTATATCGGGCATTCCTTCCTGCGCCCCTATTTTCTGCGTCACCAGCGCTCCGGCCGCGTTTCCGTAATCAATAGCATCTATAACGATTTTGCCGTCCGCAACCGCGCAGGCAACCGCTCCCACAAAAGCATCGCCGCCGCCCACTGTATCAATAACATCAATGCCATAACGGTGAAACACAGTGGCCCCGTGTTCATTTACCAGCAGAGTGCCTTCCTTTCCCATTGTTATTATAACGTGATTAACACCGAGTTCCCTGAGTTCTCTGCCGGCAAGGGTTCCTGTTTCCATATGAGATATTATTCTGTCGGTAAGGTAGCCGCCCTCACGTTCATTCATTATTACTATATCCAGTCCTTTAAGAACGGATTTTATCTCATTGCGCTCTTTTGTCCCGGCATTGCCTATGTTCAGTATTGTTTTCACATTATGTTTTTCCGCAAGTTTAATGGCGGCTCTTATTGTTTCCACCGGTATTTCCGTGCATATCACAACCGCCTTTGAACGCTTTATTGCTTCTTCCGCGGCCTGCACTTCCTCAGGCAGGAGACGGTCGTTTGCGCCCTTAAACCAGGTTACTTTGTTTCCTCTTTTTCCCGTGGTATTTACAAGCGCAACACCTGATGAGAGTTTTTCATCCGTGATAAAATGATCCAGATTTATATTCGGATGCCTGAGATTTTTCAGCGTGGTTCCGGGTATGGGATCCTTCCCTTTTTTTGCCACAAAATTCACTTTTTTTCCGAGGCGGGCTATCGCAACCGCCTGATTTGCGCCTTTTCCGCCGGGAAGTATATACAGATTATCTCCGCCTACTGTTTCTCCGCGTTCCGGCATTCTCTCTGTTTTAACCACAACATCAAGATTAATTGAACCTATAACCGTAATTTCATCAGACATTGGTTTCTCCAAGTTAAGATAATGCAGACAATAAAAATCCTGCACAAATTTTCACATTTCTCTTAATATTCCGGTAAAAACATATATTTCTTTTATATGCTTTTTTTAAAAATGTTTGTATATTATACATAAAAACAGATGTTTTTCCACACAAAATTTCAGAAAAACAGCGGAACGCCTGTTTTTTGTCCGCGGAGGGATCTTTCTCTGTCAGAACTTCATTTCAGAACCATCTATATTCAGAAGCTCTTTAAGTGCGGCATAAGTGTATTTATTCATATTATGATGATTAACGCTCACAAATTTAACCGCTGTATCGTATTTTCCGCTTTCTTTGCGCTCCTCCGAACGTACAACCTCACCCAGCACAGAGCAGCTGCAGGCAAGTCCGGGCAGAGGCATATACATGGACAGATATATAATACCGCCGCAGGGCAGTTTTTCTGTCGTTGTCATGAGCAGACCGCCGGAGCTTATATTTTTGGTCTGTGTCTCTGTTGATTCTTTTTTTTCCGCGGCCTCGCTGCCTTTTTTTATAAGCGCTCCGTATTCCCGTTCATCAGCACCCTGACTGCTTACGGTTTTATAAAAAACCGGCACAGACAGCGCCACTCTTGGATATGCCCGTTTTTCCTCCGGAAAAACAAGACGTGCATCTTCCGCTCTTTTTTCATCACTGTCTTTTCCCTGCATTTTCCGCTCCTTTTAATAAGCTTATCAGAACTTTATCTCTGTGCCCTTCATATTCAGCAGGTCAGCGAGAGTAAGAAATTTATACTTATTCAGATTATGATGAAGTATTCTCAGAAATTTCAGCCCCAGCAGATACCCGTCCTCCATTTTTTCGCACCTTACAACTTCCGCCAGCGCTCTGCATGCGCACGAAAGCCCGGGCATCGGCAGATACATATTAACAGCCACAAATTTCTTTTTGTCCACGGGATATCCGGACCGCATAAGGATCCCTGACGTGGAAACATTAAGACATTCACTTGACTCGAATTTTTCCATTATTTTTTCAGGATCAAATTTCAAAGCTGTTTTCATATCATCATCGGTTTCATCAAGAACTTTATACTGAACTTTGATGTTCACGGAAACCCGGGGATAATCCCTTCTTTCCTGGGGAAGAAGCAGACTTCCTTCCATTTCTTCAGCTGTCATAAAAAAATACCTCTTTTATCTTTTTATAATTCAGTTTCTTTTATATTCAGCAGGCTCTGCACCTCGGCATATTTATATTTTTTGAGGTTATGGTGCAGTATTTTATGAAACTTAAGCCCTACTTTATAAACATACGCGTCATCATCCGGATTCATTTCCCTTCTTACTGCCTCAGCAAGCGCTTTAACATTACAGGATATTCCGGGGATCGTTATATATATAAGCACATTCAGAAATGTTTTTATCCGTATCTCTTCGTTCGTATTCATAAGTATGCCGCTCTTCGAGACATCAATCGACGTTCCTTCTCTGAAGTTTCCCGCAAGTTCATCGGGCACAAAATACCTGCCAAGTGCTTTTTCCGCATCTTCATTTGACAAGGCAGTGTACCGCACTTTAACGGTCATAGGCAGCCGCGGATATTCCCTTTTTTCATTGGATATAACAATTTCACCTTCATTTGAATAATCCTTCTCGCTCATAAACAACCCCCTTAACTTTTTTTCCATTATAAATACATTCCCCGTAAAGGTCAAACAAATAAAAACATTATTTAAAAAAATCCGCCCTATCCCTGCACTGTCCTGCCTTTGAACTTTGAACGTCCTGTTTTTGAAGCCCGAACTTTTCTAGAGACACTTTGAATACCCGCATATACGGCAGTTATTGCATCCGCCCTCGTGCTCAAGAGTGGCGCCGCATTCAGGGCACATTTCTCCGAGTATCTTGTCGTTTTCCGGTTTAAATATAAATTTTTCCGGATTATCTTCCTTTTCATGCATATATTTTTCCATTGCTATGCCTATTGCATCGGGGCAGGAAAGAACAATGCCGCCCTCCTGCCAGGCCGGGGCAGGGCACCTTGTCCCGCGCAGGTGCTTTACCAGGGCATCAGGCCTGACATGCGCTCTTAATGCAACGGAAACAAGCCTTGAAATTGATTCAGACTGTGCGGCGGCGCATCCTCCGGATTTTCCCATGGACGTAAAAATCTCACACAGGCCGTCTTCATCTTCGTTTATGGTAACATAAAGATTTCCGCACCCGGTTTTCATTTTTATCGTTCTTCCGAATGTAACATCCGGCCTCATACGCGGTTCTATTTCATCGCTTTTAAGGATAGAGTCAGGATTCTTCAAGGCTGTTTTCTTGTTGTTCTTCGTGGAAACAGTAAGCACCTGAACATCTCTTGACCCGTCCCTGTATATCGTAACACCTTTGCAGCCTGATTCATAGGCCAGCATATATACTTTTTCAACGTCTTTTTTTGACGCGCTGTTCCTGAAATTCACTGTTTTTGAAACGGCATTGTCCGTATAATCCTGGAACGCGGCCTGCATTTTAATGTGCCATTCCGGTTCAATATCGTGGGATGTAACATAAACTTTTTTTATATCTTCAGGAATCTCTTCAATTCCGTTCAAATGCCCCTGATCCCCTATTTTCATCATAAGTTCATCGGAATAAAATCCGCGGTCTTTGGCCGCTTTCAGAAAATACCTGTTTACCTCCGGGAAACTGTTGTTATCCATAACAGTTTTTGTATACGCAACCGCAAAAACCGGCTCCACACCCGAAGAACAGCCCGCGATCATACTAAGCGTTCCTGTCGGAGCAATGGTTGTCAGTGTGGCGTTGCGCAGTTTTTTCCCGTTTTTCTCATGAACCGAACCCTTGAAATTAGGAAAAACACCTCTTTGCTCCGCAAGTTCAACAGACATTTTCTCCGCTTCCGAATGTATAAATTTCATTACGGACGCGCCTAGTTTTGCGGCCTGTTCGGAGTTATAAGGTATTTCAAGCATAAACAGCATATCAGCCCACCCCATAACGCCGAGTCCTATTTTTCTGTTGGCTCTCACCATTTCCGTAATTTCAGTAAGAGGATACTTGCTCATATCTATCACATTATCAAGAAAATGCACTGCCCTGCGCACTGTGTCCGAGATTTTTTCATAATCTACGCCGCTGTCCTTTTTAACCATATTCGCGAGATTTATTGAACCAAGATTACAGGCTTCATACGGCAAAAGCGGCTGTTCCCCGCATGGATTCGTTGATTCTATCTCGCCCACGCGTGGAGTGGGGTTGTCTTTATTCATTCTGTCTATAAAAATTATTCCGGGATCCCCGTTTTTCCATGAATTTTCTGTTATCATATCAAAAATCTCCCGGGCGTCTTCAAACCCCGCGGATTTTCCGTTGCGCGGATTAAACATTTCATATTCCCCGCCTTTTTTAACGGCTTCCATAAAATCTTCAGTTAAAGCAACCGAAATATTGAAATTATTTATGTCTTTATCGTCGGCTTTGCAGGTAATAAACTCCCTGATATCCGGATGATCAACCCTTAATATTCCCATATTTGCCCCGCGCCTCGTGCCGCCCTGTTTTATTGCTTCTGTCGCGGAATTAAAAACTTTCATAAAAGAAACCGGACCGGAAGATACTCCATTGGTTGTTTTTACTTTATCGCGGTTGGGCCGAAGTTTTGAAAAGGAAAATCCCGTGCCTCCTCCGGATTTATGTATAAGCGCCGCGTTTTTTATTGTCTCAAATATACCTTCTATGGAATCATCAACAGGAAGCACAAAACAGGCCGCAAGCTGCTGCAGATCCCTTCCCGCGTTCATAAGCGTCGGGGAATTCGGAAGAAAATCAAACGACGCCATCAACTCATAAAAATCATCGGCTGTTTTATCCGCGTCGCCTCCGTAGTTTTTTTCCGCATCAGCGATGTTTGACGCAACCCTGCGGAAAAGCTCCTCAGGGCCTTCCGTAGGATTTCCTTTTTTATCTTTTATAAAATACCGCTTTTCAAGTACCGTAAATGCGTTTTCGGTCAGATTTATTTTTTTATTCAGGGATTTTTTCTTCATAAAGCACCCGCCATATTCATTTTTATTTACCGCGGGATATTCCCGCAGCCGCCGGATTCAACGGTGTGAAATTATACAATAATCTGAGTCATTGTCAATCCGGAATATTTTAATATGTCCCTTAAATCCCGTACTTTATTGTTCATTTCCATAAAATAAACGGTTTTTTTACAGATACGGCGAAAAAAGCCGCGCCGCGCCGTTGCGTATTCTTTTCGGCAGCCGCACAGAACGAAGTTCTTCAATCGTTACAGGGTTTGAAATCCCGATCTTCCGTTTTATTATTTCTCTCAGCCTGCCGGAAAAATCCCTGTCATAACATTCCACATTATATTCAAAATTAAGCCTCAAACTCATTGCGTCCCAGTTCATGGATCCAATCAGGCTCCAGCATGAATCAACCACCATAATTTTCGAGTGGTCAAAAACTCCCGGCAGCTTATAAATCTCAACATCTTTGTTAACAAGCCTTATAAAATTCGCTTCCATCGCCCACTGAACAACACAAAGATTTCCTTTGGCGGGTATAACAATTTTAACATCAACACCCCGCAGGTCCGCAAGGCACAGCGCATTTATTATTTCCGAGTCCGGCACAAAATACGGTGTTTGTATAAATATCTCTTTCCGCGCATTGGATATCGCGCTCAATATGGTCCATCGGGCGTTTTCAAAATCCTTATCAGGCCCGTCAGGAACTCCGCGCATATATATTTTTCCCTTTTTTTGCGGGGCTGCTTCTTTCCTGCACCTTCCAAGTTCTGCTCCCTTGGAAAACTCCCAGTCCGAAATAAACATTTTCCTCATACTGTCAACTATCGGCCCTTTAAGTTCAAAATGAGTGTCCCGGAGTTTTTCCCTGCCCTTTTTATCAAACTGGGACCTTATATTCATTCCGCCCGTAAAAGCTTTTTTTCCGTCTATCACAACGATTTTTCTGTGGCTTCTCAAATGATAATAAATAAAATGAAACGGCGTAGGCGCGGGAAGAAACAGCGCATAGTTTATACTGTTTTGTTTTAATACTTTTGACGCGGGCCTGCGGGAGTATCTCATTCCTATCGCATCTATAAGAACTCTGACTTCCACGCCTCTTTCAGCCGCTTCTTTCAGGGCTTTTATTACCTTCAGGCCCGATTCATCAACATCAAATATATAAGTCTGCAGCAGTATATAATCTTCTGCGTTTTCCATTTCTTTTATGAGCCTCGGATAAAACTCCTCTCCGTTTTCCAGAATATCCGCATCATTACCGGAAAGCATCGGGGTCTGAAGCACATAATCGCCCGCAAGCATAAGGTTCTTTATATTCTCCGCCGCATCAGGAGGAAATCCTTTTGTATGCTGCTTTTTTTCTATTTCTCTGTCTTCGGATTCAGGACTGAAAAATCTGCTGAAAACACTATCCCCTTTAAGTTCACTGGCTTTTTTTCTTATGCGGTTTATTCCCATCATATAATATATAACAGCGCCTACAACCGGCGAAAGTATTATAATAGCTATCCACGCGATCGCGGATCTGGGTTCTTTTTTTGTTATTGAGGCATGTATAACCGCCCACATAACAAAAGACAGGGGCAGCAGTATTATCATAATCTCCAGAAGTGCTGTAAAAGCATTTCTTTCTCCTGGAATCAGGCCTTCTATCATCATTTACCTCTTTTCTTCAGACCTCTTTCAGTTTCATTATATCTGATTCTTTTCCGATTATCACAAGCGCACTGTCAACTTTCATGCGGTAATCCGCATCCGGAAGCATATCAAAATTGCCCTGCATAACATCCTTTACCGCAATTACATTTACTTTATACTTTTCCCGGAGTTTCAGTTCAGCAAGCGTCTTGCCTATACTTTTCTCGGACACGGCAACCTCGCTTATACTGTATTCCGGAGAAAGCAGAATATGCTCCACAAAACTTCCCTTTGAAAGTGTAAGCGCAAACCTTTTTGCCATTTCCTTGTCCGGATCTATTATTTCATCGGCGCCAAGCGCCCTTAAAACCATTGCGTGATCATCGCTCACAGGTTTTACCGCAATATGTTTTATACCCAGTTCTTTAAGGTAAAGAACCGCCAGTATACTGGCTTCCATTCTTCCTATAGCTACTATTACAGCATCAAGTTCAGGCCTTAAATATTCTGAAAAAACACTCTTATCTTTCACATCAGCCACAAGAGCGTGATTAACGCTGTCCTTTATTGCCTCAATTTTTCTTTTGTCCTGATCAATAACTATAACTTGGTTTCCCGCGGCCGCAAGCTCCGCGGCAAGATGCATTCCAAAATCGCCCAATCCTATAACCGCAAATTCTTTCATTTAATCACCTCATCCAATTATTATACCCGCATCCGGAAATTTCACGGATTCTTTTTTCACTCTGCCCAGCAGGGAAAAACCTATTGCCAGGGAACCCATTCTTCCCATGAGCATTGCCAGAGACATAATTATTTTGCCCCCATCGCTTGTTTTTCCCGCCGCTCCCACAGACAATCCTCCATTGGTATAAGCAGCCACCGAATCAAACAGCACATCCATAAATACCTTTGTCTCCAGAGCGGTCACCGCATAAGTCGTGATCATAATAAACATAACTCCTGAAAACACAATGCTTACCGCTCTTTTTATCTCGCCGCTGCTTATCTCTCTTTCAAATACATTTACACTGTTTTTCTTTGTTATAACGGATAAAAACGTCATAAACAAAATACCGACCGTCACGACTTTTATTCCGCTTGCCGTACCGCCCGGAGCCGCGCCTATAAACATAAGCATCATAAGAATGGTTTTTCCCGAATCAGAAACCGCCGTTATGTCAACACTGTTAAAGCCCGTGGTTGTCATTGCCATCACCGTATGAAAAAACGCCTGCACCAGCCTGTTATACGACATGTCAAGCACGCGGAAACCGTCAACAAACAAAAGCAGCGTGCCCATAACCGTGACTATAAGTGTCAGCGCTATAACAAACTTAGAATGCACAGTAAGATGAACCGTCTTTTTTCCTTTTATTCTTTCTTTCGCGAAAGAATAAAGATCAAAAAGCACAAAAAAACCGATTCCCCCGCTTATGCTTATCAGAGCCCCAAAAAACAAAAGACCGCTGTTATCCGCGAAAACTTTGAAATTGTCCGGCAAAGTAGTAAACCCGGCGGTACAGAAAGCAGATACCGCCTGAAACACAGCGTGATACGCAGCCTCCAAGCCGGAGTATTCCGCCCTGAAAACCGTAAAAAAAACAGCTGCCGCAACAACTTCAAAAATAACGGTAAATATCACCGCAATCTTCATAAAATAAAAAGCATCCCCGTACGTGGGGCTTGTCACATTTTCTTTCAGCAGCATCATATTTCCCATTGTTATTTTTCTTCCGATCGCCAGAATTATAAAAGATACAAATATCATATAACCCAGACCGCATATCTGTATAAGCACAAGTATAACCATTTGTCCGAAAACAGAGAAATATTCAGGAGTTTCCAGAACCACAAGCCCGCTGGTTGTTACCGCGGACACCGTTGTAAAAAATATATCCACCAAAGAAGCGGGCGCTTCTGCCTTTGTCGCTGCAGGAAGGCTTAATAAAATCATTCCGGCAAGTATAAAAAACAAATACCCGGCCAGCAGCATTCTAAAAGGGCTTGCTTTTGAATACAGTATTTTGTTCTGCATTTTTTATCCTTTTTATCAAATATTAAACCGCCTGTTTATACATTATACGGAATTATACCGGTTTTCCCGTTTTTGTGTAAAAAAGCTTTATTTTCGGCATGAATTGCGGTTTATGTTTTCCAATTCAATATTTTATGAATTCTTTTTTTTGCCATACCCTTATATTTTATCATACACTCTCTGTTATTCTTTTTTGGTGGAGCAGAGCGGGATCGAACCGCCGACCTCTGCGTTGCGAACGCAGCGCTCTCCCATCTGAGCTACTGCCCCACGGTTAAGATTAATTATAGGTTAATTATATAAAATTTCAATAGAAATATAAAAAAATAAATAAATCTATCTTGCAAAAGATCTGCTGTACATATATAATGTTGCGCGGAGAGGTGGCAGAGTGGTTGAATGCGGCTGACTCGAAATCAGTTGTCCCTTCGGGGACCGGGGGTTCGAATCCTCTCCTCTCCGCCATCAGAGCCGCCCTTTATGGGCGGATGTGATGGCATAGGAAAAGGATGAGAAGCCCCAGGGTTCGCAACCGCCATATTATAGGCGCAGCAGCCTTACGGTTTCCCGGCAAGGCCGGGTATCCTCTCCTCTCCGCCATCAGAGCCGCCCTTTACGGGCGGATGTGATGGCATAGGAAAAGGATGAGAAGCCCCAGGGTTCGCAACCGCCATATTATAGGCGCAGCAGCCTTACGGTTTCCCGGCAAGGCCGGGTATCCTCTCCTCTTCAAAAAAGATATGTTTTAAACAGGCGCGCCCGTAGCTCAGTGGATAGAGTATTTGACTACGAATCAAAGTGTCGTAGGTTCGACTCCTACCGGGCGCGCCAATATATCA
>CAYTNY010000020.1:0-30881 GCA_964439215.1 uncultured Spirochaetia bacterium | reverse complement strand
ACCTGGAACCTGGAACTCAGAACTTTACTCCATTGAAAAAATGCACCCGCAGTATTTTTGGCGGTAGAGTCCGTATTTTCTGGAAAGTTCAACAGACTTTTTAAACCCGTCATTTTTTTTAAAATTTGACTCAAAATATTTTATTCCGTGTTTTTTTGCCGCGGCTTTTCCGAGTTCATTAATAAGCTCCGCGCTTTTATGAGGGCTTATTGTCAGAGTTGAGGCAAGCTGTTCAGTCCCAAATTCTTTTGCCTTTGCCGCGGCATTTTCAAGGCGCATATAAAAACATACTTTGCATCTCTTCCCGCCTTCAGGTTCTTTTTCCAGGCCTTTTACTTCTTTAAAAAACCTTTCCGGATCATAAACAGGATTATCTATATTTTTAATTCCTGTCTTTTCAGCAAGAGTTTCCATGGCGGCTTTTCTTTTTTCATATTCTTCCTGAGGGTGTATGCAGGGATTGTAAAAATAAGTTATAACTTCGTATCCGAGATTTTTCAGAAATTCAGCGGAATAAGAAGCGTCAGGCGCACAGCAGACAAGAAGAAAAATTTTCTTTTTCATAAATACAGCCTTTAAAATCCCTGTTTTTTAATAATGCTTTCCAGCATTAATGCCAGTTGTTCCGTTTCAAACGCGCTTTCCGCTGCTTTTTTTGCGGTACGGTGCTGCTGTTCTGATATTTCCGCTGCTTTTTTTGACGACTCTGCCGCGGTTTCAGCCAATTCTGCGGTTTTTTCTATATGTCCTGCCGAATTTCTCACGGAATTTTCAATAAAATCAAACTTTCCTTTTGTGGTTTCCATTATTTCAACACCTTCGTCTCCGGCTTCTCTGCTTTTCCTTGTCATCTCAGAAGCTTTTTTCGTGCTTCCCTGTATTTCCTTGAGTATTACTGTTATTTCTTTGGTGGATTTTGATGAATCTTCCGCAAGTTTTCCGACTTCATCGGCAACAACCGCAAAACCGCGCCCTGCTTCTCCGGCTCTCGCCGCTTCAATTGCGGCGTTTAAGGAAAGAAGATTTGTCTGCGATGTTATGTCCTGAATCACATTTACTATTTCCCCGATTCTGGCTGTTTTCGCGTCAAGTTCATCCATTGCCGTTGAATTCATCTCTATGGTTTTCTTTATTGAATTTACTTTTTCCGAAAGTATTTCAATAAGATCCTTTCCGGATTTCGCTTCAATAAAAGCCTCTTTTCCCGACTCTGACGCTGTTCTTACATTTTCCGCCATATTTATGTTTTCTTCGGCTATTTTTTCAATTATTTCCTTTATTGCGGATATTGTTTTATATCCGTCTTTTGAAAAAAGCGACAATTCCCCCGTGGTTTTTATAAGTTTACCGGTTGTTTCTCTGAGTTCTTTTTTCATATCTTCGGCAGATGCGGCTGCTTTTAAAAAAACATCCCCTGCGGCGCCGCTGTTTTGTGCTTTTGTTTTTAAAGTCTCCGTATCGCCCGAAGATAAAAGTTCAAGAAATTCCATAGACTGTTTTTTAAACATTATTATTTCATTTGCCGCGGCTCCAAGCCTGTTCAGTTCGGCCCCGCCCGCGTTAATATTTATTTCCACATTTGCTCCGTCCCGCAGCGCCGCTTCAAACGCGCCGGAAAGATCTTTTGCAGCAGCTTTGACGCGCACTGCTTCTCTCCGGTATTTATTCTTTTCCCTTATTATTTTTCTTATATCAAACAATACAACTGTCCAGAAGCACAACAGCAGAAAAGAAGCCGCTATAAACGGCCCCGCGCCCTGTTTTTCAAGAATTCCTTTTGAATACATGAAAGCCGTCAGCGATGCCGCTGCTGTTGTCAGAATTATCAGGATTATTCCGGTTAAAAGACGGTGTTCTTTTTTAAAGCCTGCCACATCAAAACCCCTTTTTTCCTGCATTTACTGCCGCTGATTTTCCGGTCTCAGTTATTAATATCAGGCGATTGAATTATATCATTCTCTTTTTTTTATGTCCATTATTTTTTATTTCGTGTTTTTCAGGTTTTAAATGCCCGCAGCCGGCGGGGATCCGATAAAATTATTTTAAAAATACTGCGCAAGCTCCTCGCTTTTCATAATGTTAAACCTGAGATTTAAAGCAATATCCCTTATATACCTGTCTGACGTAACCACAATATATTTTTTAGGATTTTTTCTTGTTATAATATCCGCTATCGCATCGTCCGCGCTTTCGCCTTTTGCGGAAAACACCAGTTTTATATTTTTTCTTTTTTCTTTGGAGCGCATGTTTGATTCGGTGCCTGCCGCGTCAAAAACAATTACTGCACGGTTTGAATTTACCTCGCAGAATTCCTCAACAATACTTATAATACGCTCCCTTTTTTCCTCCAGGGTGCCGTTTTTAAAAACAGCCTTATGCATAAGATTGTATCCGTCTATTATAAGATCCATTTTTACGCGTCTATCCTGTATTGTTCGGCATTTTTTTCCGTTATGGGCGCAACGCTTAGTTTTTCTTCTCCGCCGTCAGGGCTTAAAATTTTCACGGTCACTTCCTTTTCATTTTTAAGTTTTGTATATCTTGCCAGAACCGAAGCAATAAATTTTTTATCATTCTCCGATATACTTTCAAAAACCACTGCTTCGGGTCCGGGTATATCAGCGGCCCTGAAGACATATCCGCCTTCAGATATTTTCCGCAGTTTTTCGTTGTCTTCTTTATTTCTGCCTATAATAAATTTAATATTGCCTTTTCTGAAATGCCTGCCGGCTGAAAGTATAAACATATCTTTTTCATTAAGTTCTTTGTCTTTATTGTGTGTCATAAAATCTTTAAGCCGTTTTGCGTATTGTCCTTCTGTCAGCAGGCATCCCCCTCCCGGAGTTTCAATATCTTTATCAATGCCGAACTCCTTTGCCATTTCAATCTGCTGTTTTCTTCCCCTGCCCGTTATCCCCAAAAGAGATTCTCTGTCTATCCATCCGAGTTTTTCAGGCTCTGTCGGCTCCATTGCCTTGGCGCAAAGCGGACGCACCAAAAAACCTTCAAGTCCGGATTCATCGCGTATTTTTTTTGCCGCGGAAGGATTCTGGCTCATCGGCCTCTGCCCCAGAACTTCCCCGGTTATTACAAATCCGGCGTTATACTTTTCCATAATTTCTTTTGCTTTTTTAAGCATAAGTATTTTACAGTCTATGCAGGGATTCATATGTTTTCCGAATCCGTGCGGAGGAGCTTTCAGCATCTTTAAAAAATCAGATGATATATCAATAACTTCAACCGCGTTTTTAAATGGCATTTTTTTTGCGTATTTTAATTTCCCGTCTTCTTTTATATATTTTTTGAAAAATACACCTATATTAAAATTAACGGGAATCACATTGAATCCCAGTTTTTCCATATATAAAACCGCAAGCATGCTGTCGAGCCCTCCGCTGAAAAGCGCAAGACATGTTTTTTCTTTCATGATATAAGCAGCTCCTTATCCGGAAGGAATAAATTTCATGATGTTTTTCCGGCGCTTTTTTTAAGCCGGATTTTATCCGTTTATCTCAGAATTGCAAGTTTATTAAAAGCAAAAACTTTTTCATCCCCGGAAACCGCGGTTATTTTATAAATATAAATACCTGAACTGAGTTTTTCAAAAAAATCATTTTCGCCGTTCCACTGGGTTTTATTTGTTCCTTTTATGCCCTCTATATTTTCCAGTGTTGTTACATGCTCCCCGGATACCGTATAAAACCTTATATTTACATCAGCCGACTTCGTAAGAGTGTATACCAAAGTTGTAATTTCATTAAACGGATTCGGATAATTTGTTATTGATTCCAGTTCCAGATCCGGCACATCCGCGGCCAGATCCGTTCTGTTTGAAACAAAATTATCCGGCGCAATATCACAATCCGCGGATGCGGTATTATAAAAAACCTCATCTTTTGTTATGGTGCTGTCAAGAACAGCCGTAAAAACAAAATCCTGATAGGATCCGACAGTTATTAAAGGGGACATAAAACTTACAACATCTGTTCCTGCGTCATAACTGCCTCCTGACAGATAAATATGCTTTGACGGCAGAGTATCCCATATATTTACATTCTGCGCGTCTATCAGGCCCGAATTCATGGCGCGTATTGTATAAGTAACCGTATCACCTTCACCTGCTCTGTCAGGCTCAACGGATTTTGACAGTGAAAGAACAGGAATTATCGGTGTAAATGTTGCTGTCATTGTCGCTGTAGGTGTCGCAGTCTGTGTGGCGGTCGGTGTTATTGTACTTGTAGCGGAAGGCGTTGCTGTAATAGTGGCTGTAGGCGTTATTGTGGGCGTTTCCGCGCATTCAACATCCATAATTACGGTGTTTGAATCAATGGAAGAAGAATAACTGTTCGGCGTAAAATTTCCGGTATTCTCCACCTGCCCGCATCCGGTAAGCTCGCCCCACCATTCTACGTGCCCCGAATAATCAACGACTTCATCCGCAAATGTCCAGCTCACAACGCCTCCCGACTCTGTTGCTCCGTCGTGCACGCCGTCTGTCCCTGTCCCTCCGATATATGTTATCTGAGAAGGTATTGGATCTGACAAATAAGCGTCATACGCAGCCAGGCTGGGCTGAAAAATTTTCAGATTGTCATATAAATTCGGATTGCTTTCATGCCCCTGAAACCCGGCATACCCGCAGGCAGGAACACTCCCGTCAGTATCTGTCCAGTTTATGTGCCATACACCCGGCTCAGACGTTCCTCTGGGCCATGCTTTTATTTTTACATTAACCTCGCCGGAACCCGCGTTTGTCACAAGAATTTTAATCGTATACCAGCTCATGCTGCTGACGGTTATTGCATTACTTCCCGCTCTTACGTTATAGTCCGGATTTACTTCCTGCAGATAAACAGAATGAGGTATTCCATCCGCGGATATACCCGCGCCATACGCTCTTCCGTTTGTCCCTGCCAGGCCGTTGTCTCTGAAAACGATTAAAGCATCCCAGTTATCGGATCCCGCATTTAATTCGTCCCCTATCCAGACATCGGCAATTATCATTCCTGTGCAAAAATCCGCCGGTTCATTTCTTAAAAAATGAGGATAATTTCCGGCGCCCTGTGTCGGCGATTTTAAATAACCTCCGCCGTCCGCGTCTGCCGCCCATTCAAAAGTTCCGCCGGTGCTGAAAAAACCATCTATATTTTCATCAAACGAATCATAGGATTTCAAACTCAGACCGCTTATGTCAAAATCAAAAGAATATGTGATTGTATCCCCTTCCTGCGCCGAATCAACTGACTGGCTTTTTACGAGTTCAAAGGGAGGATCTATAACTACGGAAGCCTGATTGCTGGCGCCTCCCTCCGGAATTTCATCCATTGTCCACTGCGCTGTATTGTCAATAACCGCTCCCACAGGCGCTGTTGTGTCAACTTCAACAAAAAACCACACCCTGCCTCTTACCCTGCCGGAAAGCGAATCAGGATGCGTCCAGGTAAGAGTTGAACCCGAAGCCGCACCGGACGATACGCCGCCCGGACTCTGTTCCACAAGTGTGCAGTAATCAGGCACAGTATCTGTTATAACAAGGTTTGTTCCGTTTATATAACTGTAATCTATTGAATAAAGAATATAATCCCCGGGCTGCACGGAAGTTCCTTCAGCTATTTTGGATATGGTGCATTCCGGCGGCGGCAGCGGTATGTTAATCTCATAATAATCTTCAGACGCGGGCAATGCGCTTCCCGTATCAACCCAGTCCTGGCGTCCGCCTATTACTATATAATAGGTCCCGCCTTCAAGAGTTGACGGAATATTAAATGTAAATGATCCGGATTTTGCGGCGCTTCCGTCACCGTCATTCATGTTATATCCGCCGTCTACGGCAGCATCGCCTTCTCCGGTGTTGCCGACATTAATGCCGTTTTCATTTACTTTAAATGTCTGCCCCTGAGTATTGCTTCCCTGTATTGTCTGATACACGGATACCGCAGCGCAAAAATAATTGCTGTTATGCGGATTGGCCGCATTACTGTACGTAAAATCCACCGTAACAAGATCGCCTGCCGCGGGAGAAGCCGGGCTGACGCTTGTTATCGCAACATCAGACACTTCCGCATAGGCTGTGCCTGCGGCAATTATTAAAAATATTAAAAAAATTATTGTTTTTTTCATCTTTTCCCTTTCATTCCGTTTTTTAAACTGTGTAATAATTATAATCTATTTCACGTGCAGATTTCAAATAATATTTTGCTTTTTTTTTGATTTTAAAATATAATAAAGTAAATTTTAAAAAAAAAGGTGTTTCTATGCTGCCCATTTTAGGATATATAGGAAATATTCCGATAAAAACGTATTATGTATTTATTATCATTGGTATTATTCTGGGGTTTGTCCTTTTATACCGCAATCTTTCCGCGGGCGCATCAAAAACAGAAAAAAACCGCATACTGTTTTTTGCGCTGATTATTTTTATTCCGCTTTTTGCGGGAGCTCGTATTGGTTATATGCTGGAAACCCGTGAGACAGGATCTTTTTGCTGTATAAATTCTGTTTTTGGACCCGGCTCTTTATGGTGGGGGCTTGCAGTTGCCTGTATATCCGCCTTTTTAATAAATTATCTTTTAAAATTAAATATATGGAAAACTGCTGATTTTTTCGCCCCTTCCATTGCTTTGGGAGGTTTTTTCACACGGTTAGGGTGCCTTGCCAATGGATGCTGTTTCGGAATTCCCTGTTCCCGCGAATATTTTTTCGGAACATATTTTTCCCTTTATTCAAGCGCATATTCTAAATACGGAGAACTGCCGCTGCATCCAACCCAGTTTTATCTGGCAGTTTCGTGGCTTTTGATCTTTTTCTTTATTCAATATCGCTTTCCCCGGAAAAAATTCACCGGAGAACTCATTCTTATAACAGGGTTTTTATATGGTTTTTTTCGTTTTATAATAGAATTTTTCAGACATACTGCAGAAACAGATTTATTATCAACCGCACATTATTTTTGTTTATTTATTATGCTTTTAACAGGTATATTATATATATTGAAATACACCAAAAACAAACCAAAAAACCTGACAAATTAATTGACATTATTATTTAATAAACGTATACTTATGATAGACCGTAATATATAAAACAACAGGTGGTTATTATGATTTTGAGGAAAAAAAGAGGTGTGACATTTATAGAACTGCTCATTGCAACAGCAGTAATCTCTTTTGCTATTTTAGGCTCCATAAACCTGCTTACCAGAGTTTACAGGGATATTACAAGCGCCTCAATGAAAACCGATTCAATAAATATTGCCTCCGAACAAATTGAACTTTTAAGATCCAAAGAATTTACAGCGCTTGGAATCACGCCTGACAGCTGTATAACTTCTGATCTAGGCTCACTTGAAAGCTGTGCCGATAATCCTCATCCCGTGGAAACGATCCATCACAAAAGCAGGGACTTTAAAATATACAAAATAATCCAGTACTGCGAGGAAGACAGCGACGGAAATTTAGAGCCAAAAAAAGAAAGCCAGCTGAGCTACTCAAACCCAAGAAACTTAAAACAGATAAAAGTAATAGTAACATATGACGATATGCAGATGAATAAAACAACCGAACTTGCATCATTTATAACCAATAAAGAGGTTCCGATAGCCGGAACAACCATCTCAGGCAGAATATATAAAAAATCCACCGGCGGCCAGAGCCAGCCTCCGGGACAGGCTTCAATGGCCACGGTATATGTGGTCGGCCATCCCGAATACACTTCACGGCAGTATGATGATAGAGGAAATTATACTTTAAAAAATGTTCAGCCCGGTACATATATGCTGTATGCGTCCGGACTTGGCTTTGAAACAACATATTATGAAAACAATCCTATTATTGTTACTGATGCAGTTCAGGAAATAACCGATGTTGATTTTTTATGCGAACCGGTTGAAACCGCTGCTATTGAAGGAAATGTTTTTATCCCCTCCTATGCCGGCAGTGAAAAACTCCTTTTAAACGCTGCAGGCAGCATGACCGGACAGACATCACAATGGACAAATCCTTTAAACATAAAAGAAAGCGACGACCTTTATGCTTCCATCAGCCAAAACAACCGCAGGCTTTATACTTCATTTGAAACTTATTCTGAAACATATTCCACAATAACAGATGTAAAGCTGCATATTGAGCATTATTCCGACGGATACTCCGCCGGTGATTCCATAGGAGTTCAGTTCACAAACGACAACGGAAGCACCTGGGCCTCGACATCCGGCCCCGATCCAAATCCCTGGAACGGAAATCAAAACACAAATTATACAACTTTTAATATGTCCGCTTCTGAGACCACAGAAATTATAAATATTACGGACCTTTATGAAAACTGGTCATGGGATGACATAAATACTCTCGGCCTGGCGCTGCGCACCCAAAGCAGCAGAATGCATTATATGGATCATGCTTTTCTTGAAATTGATTATGATAAATATGACATTGATTTAATGGACAATACGATAGTTATGTCGCACGACGGCCTGTCAGAAAAAGCAGAGGCCGGTTCAGACGGAGCCTATAAAATTGAAAATATAGATGTTTCCGGAGGCGATGTTTTAATAACAGCAACATCTTCCCACCCTTCGGCCTGTTATTATAAAGAAATAGAAGATGTCCCTGTTACAGCCGGACAAACAACCAATCTTGACATTATTCTGGAAGAATGCCCTCCCGGTGTTTCCATACTTACTGGCTCTGTATATGACGCTATTGATAAAATAACACCGTTAAACGGAGTAAATGTTTTTTTAACAACCTCATTAGGCGTTCCGATAGGGATCACTGAAACAACAACAGGCGGAGGTTCGTATACAATGAACAATATTGAGCCGGGATCCTATAAACTTGACGCGGCGGCTCCCGGCTATACAATAGAAGAAAAACACACTATCTCAATATATTCCGGAACTGTAACGGCTCCCCCGATTTATATGGTCCCTGTTGGAAGCATTTCAGGAAAAGTTACAAAAGACAGTACATCAGAACCCATGTCCGGAATGACTCTTAAACTCTATACAAGAACCGGGCAGCTTGTTGATACAAAAAGAACAACTGTTACAGGTTATTATAAATTTGAAAACGTAAAAACCGACAATAATTACAGGGTGGAATATGACAAAGCTTCTTCGGATTATGACTGTATTTATCCTGTTACAAAATATCATTTCGGCATAAATGTTATTCAGGGAACAGATATAGGGAACAAAGACTTTATAGTAAAACAGGAATATGCCGTAATTTCCGGTAAAATACAGGTTGAAGACGCGGATATGAAGGAAGGAATAATGATAGCGGCTTATCCTTCAGGCTCCGGAAGCACGGCCCATTCTTTTTATACAAACAACTCAGACGCGGCACTGCAGTATCAGACACTTAAAATAAGAAAACAGAACCCTTTTTACGCGCGTATAGGAAAAAGAAACGCGGAATTTTCAGTAAATGTGCCTATGGGCCAAAATTACAACATTTACGCGTACTATACCGATGTTGAATATTCACAGACACAGCCTTTTACAAAAACAATGACACATTATTATAAAGTTGAAACAAACGTTTCCCCCGGCACTTCAGACATTGTTCTGGGAGGGCCATTAAATTCCTGGACAAAATACGGTGAATGGACAGAATAAATACGGAGAAAAAAATGTTTAAAAGCAGACTTAAAAAAAACAGAGGTTTTACCCTCATAGAATTAATGATAACAATATCCATAATGGGTATTTTCAGCCTTGGTGTTATGAATCTTTTCAGGGACGGGCTTGTTATGTGGAACCTTGGCTCCGCCAGAATTGCGCTTGCGGCAGAATCCAAAATATCAATGCTTCTTATTACCAAATTCATACATAACTGCCAGGGAGCATCCCTGAGAACATCCAGATTCAATGATTCCCAGCCGGCCAACAGTTATATTTCGGCAGACCTTCTTGAGACTATATTTGTCACAACAACTGAATCCAACTGCGGCTGCGGAACAGGTTCAGACACTCTTACGGTAGGACAGCCGAACACTCCTGTGCAAATCTTTCAAAAAGGCAAATATCTTCTGGCAGTTTCACCTTATCTTCTTGAAGGAACCGATCTGCGGGACGCCGATGAGGTTAAAGCCAATACACGATACCAAACCGTTACTTTAACCGCGAATCTGGAATCAATTATGTTTAATTTCGAGGATTCGGAAGACAGCAAAACATTAATTGTCGGGGCGCGTTTTTCAAAAAAACCTCTGGCAAACAGAGAACCCGTAACGGTATTTCTGAAAAAAACCATTGCGGTAAAACATTTTCATTCTGCCGGTTATTATTATAATTTTTAATAAGGGAGTTTATTAAAAATGAAAACAGAAAAAAGCAAAGCTCCGGAAAAAACCAAAAGAAATTTTTTAAGAAAAAAACGGGGGCAGTCCCTGTTTGCCGTTCTTTTACTCGGTTCGCTTCTTGCCTTTCTCGGATCCTCTCTGCTCTATCTTTTTCAGACAGAAATAAAACTTTTGACAAAATATAACTGCATGCTCGCAAAACAGGAGCTTGCGGCAATCGCTGTTGAACACAGCCTTTATAAACTGCAGCAGGGTTCAAACTGGTTTGTTGACGACCCCCCCGGACTTATTAACTATGCAAAGGAATATGAAACTGATTTAGGATATTATACGGTGCACGTTGCGTCCGGAAATCTTTTTTTCACTGATTCAAGCAAAACAGAACGCCAGGCAAAAAATGAATACAAAACAATCGGAATAAAAGTAAGGTCCAAACTTCCGGAAGATGACCCCTGCACAGGTATGTATTACGCGGTGGTTCAGAGACAGGGATACGGCGGCCCTCTTATTTCAAAAGGAAAAATAAATTTAAACTGCAACAGCAATGATTACGAAGACTATCAGTTTTACTGGGGAGATATTTATTCCTCAAAGAACGATCCGGACGCCTGCCGTATGCCTATCATACCCGTCGGACAGGGTGATGACACCCCTCAGCCGTGGAAACCCAGAGTTTATGCAAAAAACGCCATCTATACGGCTGTTCATGCCACCGGCGGCAGAGGCGGAAGCATTACTTTTGATTATGTTTATGACGATATGAGCCCCACGGCGCACAGCCATCCGTTTTCTGAATTTGCAATCGCGCCTGAAATAGATTTTGAATATATGAAAATGATGGCAAAAAGAAACAACGCGTATTACGGACCGCCTGTAATACCCGGATACGGCGCAAATCCATATTACATAAATGACGGCGAGCATGATATCTCAACCATACAGGAAATCGCCGCCAAGACATCAACAGACGACTGCGATGGAGAACCCGACTGCTCATACATATCCTCTCTTATGTCAAAATTAGATGAACTTTCTTCATATCTTTTTATTGACACAACAGACGGGCTGCCGTTAAGAGAAACAAGCAGCAACAGCTGGAACACATATACCGGACGGATTGCAGTAAACAGCGACGACGGATGCGACGGAACACTGAGATTATACTGCAGCGATGACAATCAATACTTTACGTCCGGCACCCTTATGGTAATGGGCCCGCTGATAATAATGGGCGACGACCCGTCTGATATTGACGACGGCTACGGACACACTTATACCCATGGACATGGAACAGGCTCGGACGCGGACAGAATATCTTATGTGCTTCCGCCTGACAATTATTATTATCCGCAGGACGACGATGGAGCACATTATAACTTTTCAAATGGAAATGAAAAAAACTGTTATCTTTCAAATGTCAAACATCACGGCATACTTTATGCCGGCGGCGAGCTTCATATAGGCGGTAAAGCTTTTGTTCCGGGCAGCGGCAGAGGCTCGGGAAGCGTATATACCGATTCCGACGTATGTATTTTCGGAACTGTTTATCTCGGAGATAATTCCGAGCTTACCGCAAATACAAACGAAGATCCGGAGCTTCACGTATATTATGACAGAAACATAAATATTTTCGGTTTTATGGGAAATTCTCTGCGCGTGGTTTCATTTAATGAATGGACATTTCTGATACCCGATTCATCCGGATCTTAAACAATATGAAGCGTTATTTTATTCTTTTTTTAAAAACAGCCGGTTTAGCGCTTTTATCCGCCTCTATTTTGTACTTTAACGCGTTTTATGACGTTTATCAGCTTACAAAAACCGGTGCTGTTTTCTTTTTTGCGTTTCTGCTTTTTTCTGTTTCTCTGTTTACTGCCGGCAGAACATCCTTTTCACCGGGAATTCCCGGACTGGCTGCTTTTATTTTTATTCTTTACCTTATTCTCCGCACTTTGTTTTCAGACATTCCTGCGCCCTCATACTATCTTGCGGCTGTTTTTTCGCCGGTTTTTGTTTTTGCGGCAATGTATTCTGTTTTCCCGGTTAAAAAATTCCTCGTTTTTATAAATATACTTGCGGCCTTATCTGTAAGCTATGCTTTTTTACAGTATGCTTCAGGCATACAGAGGCCTTATTCTTTTTTCGGGAATCCTATTTTTCTTTCTGAATTTCTTTTAATAAACTTTTCCCTTGTAATAATATCAGCGTTTTATTTCAGAAAAAACACTTTTTACTTTACACTCAACGCACTGGGTATTCTTGTTGTTATGGCGCTTTCGTCATCCAGAGGGCCTTTAATTTCGGTTTTAATACAGTTTATTCTGCTGAGTTTTATTCTTATTCATAACAGGTATATATCACTGAAGAAAATACTGCTGTATTCATTTTCGGTATTTTTCTCTGCGGTTATTATATCCGGACTGCTTTTTTCCGTTTCCCGGGACACTGCTTTTCCTGAGCGTTTTTCTCCCAAAACTCTGCTTAACAGTCCGGCCTTTAATAACAGATTACTCATGGGAAAAACCGCTTATGCTCTGGGCCTTAAATCGCCGGTTTTCGGCAGCGGCCCCGGCTCTTATAAATATTATCACCCGTTTTATCAGTCATTTCTTTTAAAAAAAGACGCTGCCCGTGAGTTTGTGAATACATCCTACGCTCACAATGATTATATGCAGTATTTTTCGGAATTCGGCATTGCGGGGCTTTTGCTTTTCCTTGTCTTTCTTTTTGCCTGTGCCGCAAGATTTGACGCGTCATATCCTTATCTTGAAAAAAAACATCTTCTTATTTCTTCCGCTCTTGCATGTTCGCTTTTTTCGGTTATTATTGAAAGTTTTTTTAATTTCCCGCTGTTTGTATTGCCGTCAGCGTTTTTATTCTGGTATTACAGCGGGTTATTTTTGAAGTTTTCTTTTATCAGGCATAAAACTTTTGTTTTTCCCGGGGAAAAATCCATTGCTGCGGGCGCGGCTGTTTTTACAGCTGTTTTTATTGTTTTTTCCTCCCCTTTTCTTTTTTCAAACTTTTATTTAAAGCACGCAATAAACCTGGATGCCGCAAATGAACCTTTAAATGAAAAATACTTTAAAAAATCCGTTTCTTTGTATCCTTCTTATTTTTATACACACTATTACCTCGGCGCATCCTATTCAAAATCCCTGAAACTCAGAAAAGCATCGGAATCCTATAAAAAAGCGCTTGATATACAGCCTTACTCCCCGGATATACATTACAATCTCGCGTCCGTATTTTTTAAAGCTTCAGATTACTCTGAATCCGAAAAATATATACAGAAAACTCTTTCGCTTTATCCCGGTTTTATTCCCGCACGGCTGCTTCTTGTACGCATTTATTCAGAGCAGGGAAACGATGAAGCAATGATAAAACAGCTTTCAAAGATATCAGAAATCAAGCCCGGATTCATTCCACGGAATACAGCTTCAGAAACCCTGCTGTTTAAAGAAATTACGCCTTGATAAATATCCTGTTTCAGTTTATATTTAATTTATGAAAGATACCTTACTCTCATTAATTAACAGGCTTGAAAATTCAAAAATCAGTTTTACGCATTGGATACTCCTTTTTTTTTCCATTTCTTTTATACGTAATTTTTTTGAAGGACTGCTGGAAAGTTCAAAATCAATAGGCACTCACTCTGATTTTCCAACGGCCTTCAGGCAGATGTTTGTTCATTTCAACCTTGAATGGATAACCCTTTTATCGGGTATTGTACTTGTTTTTTATGTCTTAACAAAAGAAAACCTGTTAAAAATTTTCAAAATAACACTTGCTTTTTACGTCTGGATAATAATTGTTCCATTTATTGATTTTATTGTTTATTTTCCGGCAGGCTCCTCAATTGATTACTCTTATAAAATAGAGAATTACACATCCTGCCTTCTGTATTTTTTTAATTTTACGCGGGATATCGGAATTCCCTTTGGAATACGTTTTGAAGTGCTGGCAGGAACAGTTATGGCCGCGGTATATGTTTTTTTAAAAACCTATTCATTTTTCAGATCCTTTCTCGGAGCTCTTTTTGTATATCTGCTCGCGGTTTCCTCCATGGTGTATCCTGTGTTTTCTTTGCTTCCTTTTTATCCTTTTACCGGAAATGAATTCAATTCCTTTATACAGAATTTTTATTTTTCAAACGGACTGATTGAAACTTTTACGGGAAGAATTTCCCTGACAATACTTTTTTTACTGCTGTTTTTTCTGCTTATTATTCTTCGTGTATACGATAAAAAATTTTTCCGGAATCTTTTTTCTTTTCCGCTCCCGCATATGCTGCTCTTTCCGGCTCTTTTTATATCAGGATTTTTTACAGGAATCGCTTATATGTCTTATAAAATTTCTTCTCCGGTTTTTTCAAACCCCTCGGATTATTCTGCTCTTGCAGGAGGAATAATTATTTCAGTACTTGCTTTTTTTAATTTTAAAGCGCCTTTTAGAAATTTTCCTTCTGCAGCCGCAGAAAATTTCCGGCTTATTTTCATTATTCTTCTGCTTATAACTTCCGCGGCTTATTCTTTTGAACTTTTTATAATATACCTGCTGTTTCTTGCTCTTATTTTCGTGTTATCCTGCGGTATTTATAACATAGAAAACAAGCCCGCTGTTTTCATATTATTAAAAAGTTTTATTCTTTTCACGGTTTTTCTTTCCGGCGCCGCCGCTACTGCAGGACAAAAAACCGCCTGGGTTGTAAACCTTTCCGCTGTTATTCCTGTTTTTATTACTCTGTTTTTCTATGTTTTTACGCAAAAAATCCGTTCCATAAAACCTGATTCAGTATTTTTTGTATCGGGGCTTATAGGACTTTTAACCGGATTTACCCTGTTTCCCGCTTTGGAAAAAGAACCGGTATTTTTCGGGTTGTCTGTTCTGCTTGGGTGTGCGGCTGTTTCGGTATATTTTATGCGGCGCAGAGAATATGCCGAAAACCTTCTCGCTTTTATTCTGCTGTTTTATTTTTCTGCTTTTGCTTTTTTTGTCTGATATAAACGTTTATTTCCCGAATATTTTGCCTATTACAACATCAGGATTGTTCCCGAGTGTTCTTTGTACCATCTGATCCTCTTTCACTATTTCCCTTACCATATCCTTTGCGGCCTCATAACTGCGGTCCGTAAACATCAGTATTGTATCCCTTACATCCTGAGGTTCAGACTGCGCCACATAAGTTAAAAGCAGCCTTACATTTGTTTTAATATCCTTTAATATGGCGTATCTTAAAAGAACACCCACTTTACGTTTGGACATTTTAGGAGGCGGCCCGAGTCCGTTAAGCGCATTAAAGAAGAAATTCATATAATCATTTACCGCGTCATCACGCGAAGCGGCATCCACAAGCTCCGCTGACATTACCATATTCATTTTTTTCTCTGATCCCGTCCATTTAACCTGGGCTGTCTTTTCCAGCCTTCCGGTATAATCCCCCATATAGGTTCCCGCGTTTATTTCCCCGCGGTAATCATATACGGAATCTTTTGCAAGGTACATTCCCACTGCTCTCATAACCTGAAAATCCACGGCTGAAAAAGTTACATTTGCTCCTTTTTTTCCTGACTCCGCGGATATTATTCCCATTATGAACCTGTCATCCATAAACTCCACAAAATTTCTTATGGGTTCTATCAGGATAGGAGGTATCTGATAAACGCCGTCTTCATCTTTTGGAAAGGCATTTACATGAAAGGAAAGTATTTTTTCCAGGGATTTTACAACTTTATCGGGTGTACTGATGTATTCATCAAGAACATTGTCAATTTCAGGCAGCTGACAGTTCAGCATTACCCTGGCTCCGGAAAAAGGCATTCTGTTTGAAGCCTTTTCCGAGGCTCCAACAACTATACTGTTTACTATACTGATATCTCTTTTTATTATCTCAATATGATCTTCCTTGAATTCAGTAAAAGCTTTTGCTTCCTGTGCCGCTTCCACATTACCCACATTCTTCAGGTCCTCTTCCGCTTCTTTAATTATATCTATTTTTTCCTTTAATACATCTATGCTTTCATTCATCCTTGTAAATGCTTCGGCATAAAGTTTGGAAAAATCTGATATCATTTTTGATATCGCGTCGGTTTTTCCTCCGATTGCGATTTTGATTTTCTTTTCCTGTTCGCTTATTCTGGCGCCTTTATGCAGAACATTGAAATATCCATTCAGATATGTAAAATTCGTTTTTAACGAGTTTATTTTTTTCGGATCAAGCTGTACTATTTTATCCATACTCTGGCTTATCATTCTGGATACATTTGCTCCCGCTTTAAGGGCGTCATTTCTTTTCCATTCAAGCTCTGCTTTTATTTTTTTCGGGTCTTTTTTTACATCCTGTTTTTTTCTTTTTTTCTTTCCTGATGTGTCTATCAGATCCAGTTTTTCTTCGGCCAGGGCCCTCATTTTCTCAAGAACATCAAAAACAAATCCGTTAAACGGATTTGACTTGTCTCTTTTTTCAAATGTGTCAAGAAGGCCCTTGTAAACTTCAGGCTCCAGAAGCTTGTATTCAGCACCGTTTATATTGACAATATCACCCAGTGCGCCGGTACAGATAAAACAGCGCTGATTTTTATTGAGACTGTTGAGTTTATTGTTTACAAGAAAAGTTATCATTTTGTTAAAAGCTGTTCTGAGTTTGTTTACCTTATGAACATCTTCTATTTTATTTCCTGTTTCGCCTTTTTCTTTGTGATAAAATTCAATCACAGCAAGCATTTCATTTCTTACTTCCTCATCTACCCCTTCAAAAACCTGACTGATGGCCTCGCCTGTGTAAGTAATCGTTTCCGGCATTTTAATCAACACTCCTTTTTACAAAAATATTGGTTTTGATCTTCCTTCGTATTTTTCAACAGGAAGATCAATTATCTGCTGCTGATTCTTCTTTTGGAAAACACACCCATGATTATTTCCGATATTTTCGGATTATTCATAAGTATTTTTCTGAAATCTTTTTTATAAATCACAAAAAGTTCTGTTTCCGTATCCGTGATTACAGCGGCTGTTCTCGGAAAGTCCGCAATAAGTGCCGTTTCACCGAAAAAATCACCTCCGGATAAAGAAGCAATTTTTCTGAATGAACCTACCATCCCTTTTTTTACATAAACAGAAACTTCACCGCTGCTGATAAGATAAAATCTGTCGCCGAATTCGCCCTGCTTTATAAGGGTTTCTCCCTTTTTTGCTTTCTTTTTTTAAGAGCTTTTATCAAAAGATCAAGTTCCTCAAGAATAAAAAAAATCCACTTTCTGAAGAATACCTCTTAATTTTAAAAAATCATCCTGCATAACCACTCTCCATTACCATGATAAACCTTTTTCCATGCCAAAGTTATCAGATAAAACAGGGTTTTAACCGGATAATTTTAATTTTATCTCTATTTAAAGTCTTTGTCAATAAGTTTTACAATGATAAACTCTGTCCCGGATAATGCTCTAGGGGTGTCTTAAACAGTATTAATTTGAGTACCAGGAGTCATTATAATTTTCAGTTTCACCCATTCCCCCTATTATATAGGGAACACCGTCAAAAATCACATTAATATGATTTCTTCTCGGATAAAGAGCTGTCGGCAGAACAGAAACCTGCGTCCATGTTAATCCGTCTGAAGAATAAAAAAGCCTGTCAGAAACATAATTCCCGTCTCCGTCCAAACCGCCAAACAGCCACATTTTTTCATCATATACAAAAACATCGTGATTTGAACGCGGCCCGAATTCAGCATTTTCCACAGCCCTTGTCCAGGAAATTCCGTCAGATGAATACCATACATCACCCATTGTTTCATTGCCTGCTCCAATACCGCCGATTATCCATATTTTACCGTCAAAAACCACACTCGCATGCCTTGTCCGCATCCCAAATCCGGCATCTCCGGTTTCCTCTGTCCATAAACTTCCGTTTGACGACGACCATACATCTTTCTGAAATAATGGATTCTGCCCTCCTATAACCCATATTTTTGAATCAAAAACCACACTTGTATGTCCGCTCCTTCCGGAAAATTCGGCGTTAAGCGTAAGCGCGCCCCAATCAGCGCCGTTTGATGACTCCCATACCTCATTTTTATAACCGCCGCCTGTGAGCACCATTTTTTCGCCTGCACCTGTATCAAATACCACTACCCTGTGGCTGTTTCTAGCGCTGAATGCTGCTGAAGCTGTTTCCTGCACAAAAGTCTGACCATTAGCCGAAGAATAAACATCATTGCGTTCAACACCATCAAAGCCTCCGATTATATAAATTTCTCCGCCATAAGAGACTCCTGCGTGCCCCCATCTTGGACTGAATTCCGCATTTTGAACCGCCCTTGTCCAGTTATGCCCGGGAGCATATACCGGAATTTCAGGATCTGAAGGTGTTGTTTTTCCGCATCCGATGGCGCCAAAAGCAATAACCCCCGCAAAAAACATAAATAAAAACTTCTTCATTTCATACCTCCTTATATTTTTATATAATTATAGCGGTATGAAAAATATTATGCAACTTTTTTGCCTGCTAAAAACACCTGTTTTTGACCAAATAAACTAAAACATAAAACAAATATTTCTATCCGGGCTGAATTATAAAATAAATTGCAGCGCCTAAAACATCCGCAAATACATCAAAATACAATCCCTATCCCTCGGCGTACTGTCTCATTTTCCGTAAATCCAAGATAGGATTATTGTAGAATAATATAGGCGGCAGAATACGTTGTAATACAAGCTAACTCAGCAACAAAGCAGAAAAGGGGCCATGCCTGCCCTGCAAAATTTGAATAACGGAGGAGAATATCCTCGCAAAATGCGCCTGCATGTCCGGATGGTTAAATGGAATCATATATATTTATCTGTAATTAATGATATTAAAACAAAAAAGCCGGAGAGATTTTATATGCCTTAAAAAAGTCTGAAAATCTTTTTCGCGTTGTTTTTTCCCTCTCCCATTACGGGAGAGGATAGAGTATGTAACAGGCAGTTTTTGCCTGTTACATACTCTTAGAGAGGGCTGCAGGATGCTTTGTAATACAAGTTAACACTTCAAGCAAGAAATATGGGTAAGGGAGAATTCAACGGTAGAGAGCGGCATTCTGCGGCAAACATACATAACTATATGAATTAAGCACTCCGGTATGTACAAAAAAGAAGTATGATTCTGTCATATGTTAAAATAAAACCTGCAATCCGGAGTTTCCGATAAATTATTTAAAAAGAGTTGATTTATATTTTTTTTAAATATATTATATATAAATATATTATATATATATAATATATGCGGGAGATTCAATGAAAAAAATAATTTTTACTGTTTTTACGGTTTTATTTTTCAGTTTTTCGGTTTTTTCCGGAATAGAAAACGTAGGAACAACAGCATCAAATTTTCTGAAAATTTCTCCTTTTGCCGGAGCTGCGGGTATGGGGGAAGCTTTTACAGCGGCTGCGGAAGGAACTTCCGGTATTTATTATAATCCTGCCGGAATAATTCTGATCCCGGGATCTGAAATACAGGCATCCCATATCAGCTGGTTCCGGGACATTCAGTATGACTTCATTGCCGCTGCTGTACCTTCTTTTTTCAATAACAACGGAAAACTTGGAATGGCACTGTCCCTTTTCAGGGTTAATGAGCTTAACAGAACCTCAGCGCTTCCTTCTTATGACGATACGTATTTAAACAGCGGGATTAATTACGCTGATTTTATCACCGGTTCGTTCAGTCCGTATAATTATTCCGCAATACTTGCCTACTCCCACGATTTTGAAAATAATTTTTATACCGGCGCGTCCTTAAAACTTACAACAGAAAACATTGATGCTTTTTCCGGTTCAAGTATAACCGGCAGCCTTGGAATACTTTATGCAGACAATCTGATAGACAGCGAAGTGCGCATTGCACTGTGTGTTTCAAATTTCGGTTCAACACTGACACTGGGGCAGGAAAGTTTCAGTCCTCCAAAAATTCTGAAAACAGGATTATCGGATAAATTCCGCCTCTTTAACGGCACAATGCTTGTATCCGCGCAGATCCTGATCCAGCTTGATTATGATCCGCTTTATTCCATCGGCGCTGAATACTGGTTTGCTGATATATTTGCCTTTCGTACAGGCTATAAAACAGGCGCATTTAACCAGGTTTCTCTGGGCGCGGGCCTGAAATATAAAAATTATGAACTTAACTATGCATTCATAAATTATGATGAGCTTGGCGCCTCACACAGATTTTCACTGCTTTACAGATGGGGCGCTCCTCCCGTAGATCTGAAAGTCCGGCCCGACCTTTTCTCGCCGAATAATGATGATTTTCTGGATACTGTTTTTTTTATACCCGAACTTAAATCACGCAAATTTCTTAAAACACTGGCTATAAATATTTTTGATGTATCCGAAACTGATCTTCTTACCCGGCTTGATCTTGAATTTGACAGAAATGATTTCACGCAATGGGACGGTTCAGCAGGCAGAATAATACTGCCGGACGGCATGTATAAAGCAAAATTAAAAGCTGTTTATGAAAACGGAATTTCGGAATCTGATTTTGTTGATATAGAAATAGACACTACTCCTCCGGAAATAAAAGTTGAAGCTGAACCCAAAATTTTAAAGCCCGGCAGTAAAGATTCACTGATTATACCCGCTTCTTTTACTTTTTATGCATCTGATAAAAACGGCGTAAAAGACTGGACTCTTTTTATTTTTGACGAGGACAACAACCTTTTCTTTGACATGGCCGGCAGCGGTTCTCCGCCTTTGTCTTATATCTGGGACGGCAAAGGAAATGACGGTTCCTATGTAAAAACAGGGGAAATTTACCGTTATACCCTTGCGGCAACAGACACTCTCGGCAACTCCGGCCAGACACCTCTGCAGTCCCAGGTTGTTCTGCTGAAGGAAATAAAACTTACTTTTGCTTCCGATGCACTGTTTAAAACAGGCGAAGCAAACGTAAAAATTTCAGCTTTTAAAACTTTACGGACAATGAAAAAAGTAATAGAAGATTTTCCGGATTCAAAAATAAAAGTTATGGGATATACAGACAGCATACCGGCCGGCGGAGCAAAATATAAAAACAACATTGAACTGTCACAGGCCCGGGCAGATGCAGTGAAATTTTTTATGATAAATCTGCTGGGTATAAAAGCATCCAAAATCACCGCATCGGGCCTTGGTGAAATAAACCCCATTGATACAAATGACACAGCAGCGGGAAGGTCAAAAAACCGCAGAGTGGAAATCAGCATACAAAGCACAATATATAAATAAAACCTGCGCCGCATTAAATACCGGATTTATTTTTTTCTTTTCCCTATATTTTTGACCATAACAAATATCATTGACGCCGCTGAAATTCCCATTAAAATAATAAATACCGGGCTTTTCGGTGTATCTGTTAAAAAATAAAAAACACCTGCTACGAACATAAGCAGAATAACCTGCATAACAAGACATCCCGTTTTATTGGAAAACAGCCTCTGAACAGAAAGCATTTTATGCGCCGCGGAATAATTTATAGGATTTTTTTGAGTGCTTTTTTGTCTTTTTGAAAGGTTCCCCGCAAAATTCGCGGAGCTTCTCATTCTATTTATTTTTTTCTGTTTATCCACAACATTCTGCCACATTTCAAGTTCTTTCATGCATATAACACAGTTTTTTATATGTTCCTCCATATTTTCTTTTATAACATTATCGTATATTTTTCCTTCCGCATATTCTTTAAGTTTTGACCTTGTTGTCCTGCAGTCCATTTTTTCACCATTTTCATATTTTATGCTTTTCCTTCAAATCTGATTATAAGTTTTTCCACCACTTCTTTTTTTACATTAAACCTTCTTATATAAGACCGGTGCTTTTCTATTCTGTTGATAAACCGTTTCACTTCTTTTTCGGAAACATTGAGCCTCGTTAAATATGAAATAAATTCAGGTATATGTTTAAAAACAAAATCCATCTCAAGAGATCTGTTAAAATACTCCCCGGGTAAAATTTCTTTTTTCATACCCGCCTGATCTAAAATCCGCAGAAGTTCATTGTTTTCACAGGCTTCTTTCCATACGGGAACATAACCGTTTATTCCGCACTGCTTATGTATGATCCTGAAGGAACCCGCGCTTTTATTTTCCGGTTCATAATGCCACACAACTAGACTTTCCCTGCTCTGTGTTTTTTTTCCGCAGCAGTCGCATTCAAACGGTTTCATATCAGACCATTTTCAGTTTTGACAGCCTGTTCCTTGTTTTAAGCGCATCTTCGGCGCGTCCGTTCAGTTCATATAAAGCAGCCAGTTTCATATATATGTCTATAAGATTATTTTTCATGTGTTTTTTTGTATATATATCCGCCAGAAGTTCATGCACCTCTATATTATCGGCATCTACATTCAGTACTTTATTTGCCATTTTTATCGCATGATCCATTCTGTTTTCACCATGAACCATTCTTATGGCTTTCATGTAATAAACAGATGCTTTTTTATATTCGCGTGTTTTAAGAAAAATATCCCCTATCTGTTCCAGTATTTCATCGCTGCTGTTTATGACTTCAGGATCCATTGACAGAAACATTTCCTTTGCTTTTTCAAAATCTCCGCATTTAAAATAAATTTTCCCGAGCAGGAGTTTTTCCTCTATACTAAGCTCATATTTTTCTTCCAGTATTTTTTTCGCTTCATCAAACTGTCCGCTTTTAAAAAGAAAATACGCATAAAACTGTTCTCCGTATGATATACCGAGATCTTTTGCTCTTTTTGCTATTTCTTTTCCTTCCGCAGTCAGGTTTTTATCGCCCAATGTTATCAGTATATCTTTAAACATATTTTCCGCTTCTTCTTTTTTGCCCTTCAGTATAAGGTCCTCGGCAGCCATAGCACCGGCTTCAACGTTTTCCGGTTCCATGGCAAGTATCCGGTTAGTTATATCAAGCGCTTCTGTTTTTTTATCCTTTTCAACCATCAGTCTAAGCGCTTTTACATAAGCTTCCACAGCATTTCCTATATCAGTATTTTTCTCATATATTTCTCCCGCCATAATATAAAGATTAATATTTGATTTATCAAGTTTCACCGCTTCTTTCAGCGCCGGAAGAGCATTTTCAAAATCGTCTTTGTCAAAAAAATCTTTTGCCTGGACGGTTTTAACTATCATATGATGAGTATCTTTTCCTTCCAGATCAAATTTCCGGGGATTCAGTTTGGCTATTTTTTTATATAAAAAATTAAGTTTTGTCTGATTGCCTTTTTTCTGGGTATCATTGAGCACTTTCATATAATACTCAAAAGCTTTTCTGTGTTCCCCCAATTTTGAATAAGCGTCCCCTATTGAATTATGAAGCGTAATATCATCCGGATCCATTTCCAGAAGTTTATGATATTCTTTAATAACTCTTTCCCATTCCGATGCCTGTGCAAATCTTGTTATTGTTTTAAGAATATCTTTTTTTGTCTCCACATTACATCCTTTTTTAAGGTTTTAATTCCGAATCCTTAATTTTTATAGGGCTGAATACCCTTATTGGATCCTTTTTCCCTTTAACCATAATTGAATCCAGTTCCTCATATTCTATTCTTTCACATGTTTCGCTGTATGTGCTTTCACTGACCCATACACTGCCGGCAGGAGCATTTGACTCAAGCCTTGCGGCCAGATTTACATTATCACCGATAACTGTATAATCCATTTTCTGAGGAGAACCCATATTGCCGGATACCACATCACCTGTATTAACACCCAAGCCTATTCCCACTGTTATCTGATCCCGCCTTTTTCTGATAGCATTAAGTCTGTTAACACCGTCTCTTATATCCATGGCGGTTCTGACCGCTCTGTAGGAATCATCTTCTTTTGGAAAAGGAACTCCGTAAACAGCCATTACACAGTCCCCCACAAATTTATCAAGAAGACCCGCCCATTTAAAGACTTTATCTGTCTGAAGAGTAAGATACTCGTTTATTACCGATACAACTTCTTCCGGCTGAAGGTTTTCCGACATTGAGGTAAAACCTCTTATATCCGTAAAAAGCATTGTTGCCTTTACTCTTTTTCCGTGCAGCGAAAGTTTATTCGGATTTTTTAATACTTCTTCCATTACACTGTTTGAAACATATGTTGAAAACGCGCCTTTTAAAAGTTCTTTCTCTTTTAAACTTTTAGCCGTAGAGTTAAATGCTGTTGTAAGTTCTCCGAGTTCATCGCGTGTTTTAACTTTTATCTGGACATCATATCTGCCTTCTCCGATCGCCCGTACACCTTTAACAAGAAATCCTATCGGCTTTACCAGAAAAGACACGAGCATAACAGAAAGAATTATACCCGCAATCAGAGCAAGAAGTGTTATAAGAACAAGCTTTACAGCGGCTGTAAGCACTATTTTGTCTATAATAGCCTGTGACATTTTCAAATGAACCTTGCCGACAAAAAATTTCTTTTTTCCCATACGCTCTATTATAGGAACCGCAACATCAAAATATTTCTTTCCGTTCTGTTCAAACTCCTGTACAAGAAAATCATTGTCTTTATCCACATCTTGAAGTCCTGCCGGCATAAAATAATTTTCTCCGATTTTTTTCTCTTTGGAGCTTGCTGCTGCTATTTTTCCTTTATTATCAACTATAACCGCTTCCAGTATCCCCTCATTTTTAAATTTTTCTTTTTCTTTTTCTTCAAGTCCCAGAAAATCAGACATTATAATCTCATTTAGTATTTTTTTAATATCAGAAGGTGTTTCCGGTTTGGCCGGTGTCTGGACAGCCTGATTTACAAGTATTGTAAGCGTAAGGTCGTCTTTTGCAAAAATAGCTTCTTTTGCGTTGTTGGCCAGATTCTGGGCAATAGCAAGGCCCCGAAGTGTTATTTCTCTTCCCAGATCCTCTTTTTCCTGGTTATAAATAAATATTGTGATTAATACCATCAGAACAGTAAGCAGAACTCCAACAAAAAAACTGAATTTTGCCTTCAGAGATATTCTTATTCCTTTTTTCCCGCCGCGCTTTTTTTTATTTTCGGCCATTTTCATTTCCTCTGTTCATACTCAGCATTTCAATAAATTTTTCGGTCAGCTCTGGATCAAACTGCCTGCCCTTATTCTGTCTGAGTTCATATACCGCGTCATCTTTTTTCATTGCGGCCCTGTGTTCTCGGGGTGAAATCATTGCGTCATACGCATCGGCAATTGCAAGCATTCTTGCCTCTATTGTTATTTCTTCGCCTTTTAATCCGTTAGGATACCCCTGCCCGTCATATCTTTCATGATGCTGAAGAATGATCGGAATTATTCCTTTTAAGGATTCTATATTTGAAATAATTTTTGCCGAAAGTTCCGGATGTTTTTGTATAGCGACATAATCATCAACTGTCAGAGTATCTTTTTTTCTTAAAATCTCCCCCTGAACCCCTATATTCCCTATGTCCTTTAAAATACCGGCTATTCTTATATTTTCAATTTTTCTGGTTTCCAGTTTTAAATACCTTCCCAGTTTCATGGCAAGTTCAGCCGTTCTTTTGGAATGTCCGGGTGTGTATTTGTCCTTTGTATCCATTGCTATGGTAAAAGCATTTAATATTCCTTCATAGTAATCCTGAAGTTTTTCCGTCATTGCATTAAAACTGTTTGCAAGCACCATAAATTCATTTTTTACTTTCACCCTTATTCTATGATTAATATCACCCGCGGCTATTATTTCAGTTCCCTCAATAAGACGGTTTAAGGGCCCTATTATCCTGCCGGTAAGCGACAAAATAAAAAACACGGATAAAATAATTATTATAAGAGCTATAATACCGCTTTTATAATATATATCTATCATTTTATTTTCAACATAGGCGTTATCAAATCCGACATAAATACTCCCTATATAATCTTTCATTTCATTCGGATTTACATAGACCCGTGTTTTAAAATTCAGTGTTTCATAAACCCTGCCTTTATGTGTTATTTCTGATTCCCAGGGCGGATTTCTGAATCCCGGATTAACTCTGTAAATGTTTTTCCCCATCAAAGACATATCATTCGCCGCAAGTATATTATTTACCCTGTCGGTTATAATCAGGTAAACAATCCCCCGTGTATCGGATGTTTTATTGACATATGACATAAGAGCAACTTCATCCCTGTTTATTATCGGATCTATGGCTGCACCCTGAAGATAATTTGTCAAAAGGACCCCTTTTTCCTTTATTTCTTTATACAAAAGTTTTTCAGTATCTTTTATCAGGACATAAGTCGTGGCCAATACGGATATAATAATTATTACTATAATTCCTATCGCAAGCTGTGTCTTTATTTTCAATTACTGCCTCCATTATACTTAAGGGAATACAGATAAAAAACCCATTATATAAAAATTTTATCACAAATAATGAAACGGGTCAATACAGCAGCTGTTTATACTGTTTTCCTTTAAAAAAAACCGTATTGTAAATAAAAAAAAGAAATGTATAATCTTATATAAATAAAAAAATATCCGTCATCTTATAACAATATGGAGTTTATATGATCTCTGAAAAAGAAAAAACAGATCTGAAATTTTTCGCTATATTTATATTTCTGTCAGCAGGGCTGTATTTTTATGGTTTTTATATACCTGTTTTTTCGCTGTCAGTCACAGTGATATCCCTGCTCTTTTTATATTTTCTATTCATAAAACAGCCCGGCAGCGGCAGTATTTCATATGAAAAACCGCTTTTGATTTCGCTTTTTTTATTTGGAGTCATATTTCTAAGCATGCGCTTTTTTAATATCACAGGTTTCCCGGGTGAATTCATAGCAGATGAACGAAATGAAATAGTAGAAGCCTACCGCCGTATATCAGGTGATAAATCCTTTTTTTCTTATTCCAAACGGTTCGGTGCTTCGCTGCTTTATACATCTACGGCCGTTATTTCAATTTTTATGAAAATCAGCAGAGAAAACATTGACCTGCTTAGATTAATACCGGCTTTTCTTTCGGCTGCCGCGGCTGCCGCTGCCTTTTTTCTCGGAAAAGAACTGAAAGACAAAAAAACCGGGATTGCTCTTTTTTTATTTATGCCCTTTCAGGCTGGTCCTTTTTTCTCGGAAGAATGAGACTGGAACATCCTTATATACCTTTGTTTGTGTTTTTAACCCTGCTTTTTTCTCTGATCTGCGTAAAAAGATCTTCTCCAAAAATTTTACTGCTGAGTTTTATCTGCTGTTTTACAGGGCTTTTTACTTACGCTTCTTTTGTACTTATAATACCTGTTGTTTTATATCTGTTTTTTGAATACCGGAAAGAAATCAGCAGAAAGTTTTATTATTCCGCACAAACAGCTTTTTCTCTTCTTTTGATTTTTTTTATTATTGTAAATTTACTGAACGGCCATACAGTAAGCTGGGCGCTTTCACAGACATCAGGCGGTTCCGGCGGTTTTTCGGTTAATCCCGCAAATATCTTTATTTTTTTAACACAGCCGCTTTTAACATCAAATGCTTTTATTAAATCAATGCCTATTCTGAATTTTGCCGAATGCCTTTTTCTTTTAGGCGGCCTTGTATTGCTTTTAAACGACTTAAAAAATAAAACATCAAGAATTATTCTCGCGGGTTTTTTCTTTTCGCTTTTTACGCTTGCTGTTTCCTCTTCATTGGACCATCACTGGCGCCATATAATGCTGCTACCTTTTATTATAATTATTTCAGGCATTTTTACAGCCGAGCTTCTCAACCGCCGCGGTTTTTATATTCTTTTGATATTTTTTATACTTTTAAGCATTAACACCTCTTTTCGTTATTTTACACAGTGGGGAACGCAGAATAACAATCCGCCTGTATACAAAAAGATCGCTCAGCATATAAATTCGCGCTGTAAAAACTGCATGGTAATTCATGAACTGCTGCCTTACGGGCTTTATGAGGTTTATCTAAGAACCAAAAGCGCTTATAACATACCCGAAGATCCGGAAAAAGTTTTTATTCTCGCTCCTTATACCTATAAAAAAACCCTTTTAAATATCTTTAAAAACGCCGATACACACTTTTTTTACAATACAAAAGCAAAGCCTGTAAGAGCCTTTGTGCTTATTGAACATAATATATCTTCTCCGGAAGAATCGGATGCTTTTTTAGATCTTAAAAGATCATTATCCCTGCCTGTTATGTATATGTGGGATCTGAATTATGAAAAAGTCCTTTTACTGCTGAAAAAAACAGAACCGGGCAAGGGCAGCATAGGAAGCATACAGAATCTGAGTCTGTACCTTAAAGGACTGGAAGCTTTTTCACACATAAAAAACCGGCGGAATATGAATAAAATCCTTCATAAATTTGAAAAAAATATGATAAAGCCTCCCGAATATTTTTATTATAAGGGTTTGTCTTCTCTTCAGTCAGGCGACCTGCCCGCTGCCCGGTTATTTTTTGAAAAAAACACTGAATTTATCGCCGGAACTTTCAGAACCAAAGATGCTTTTGCGCAGATTAAATCAGGAATAAACAACCAATCAAAAAAAATATATATGCTTCTTTTTAAAAATCATCATTCTGCCGCTCAAGAATCTCATAAGTTTTTTCAATGATCTTTTCAATCTCTTCTTTTTTTGCTTTGTTTCCTTTCGTCATATATCTGATCTTTCCTGATGTATCAATTAAAAAAATATAAATGTCTTCATCCTCAGAAACCCCGAATCTTTTTTTATAATTATCCCTGCCGTCTCCGAGCCACAATACCGTATTTTTTTTTCTGTCTTCTTCTACCGCGCCTTTTATTGCTCCTGTTATTATGCCCTGCAGCCATCCAAGATTCCCGAGCATTGCTGTTTCATAATAATTAATCCTTTCATTCCCTTTAAACTCATTTTCAAAAGGCAAAATCCAGCTTTCGGCCATACCTTCTTTTGGTCTTGAAAAAGCAGCCGCCAAAAGCGTTATTCTGTTTTTTTCGGTGTCCGGAAAAACAAAAATATTGCCGTCTGCTTTTTCAAATACAAGTTCCGGAAAAACATCACCTTCACTTAACATTTCTGTTTTTTCGCCGTAAACAATCCCCGTTGTTATCCATACAGCGGTTAAAATAAAAATTATACGTTTCATAACCCCCCTTTTAATATATAAGCATCGCGTCCCCATAGGAAAAGAGGCGGTATTTTTTTTCCATAGCTTCAGCATAGGCTTTTTTTATGTTTTCCATGCCTCCAAAAGCACACACAAGCGCAAAAAGAGTTGTTTTTGGAAGATGAAAATTTGTAATTAGGGCGTCAGCTGCTCTGAATTCATATCCCGGATAAATATAAATATCCGTTATGCCTTTCCGCGGAGACACATATCCTTTCTGATCAGAAACACTCTCAACAACCCTCATGGATGTAGTGCCGGTGCATATGACTTTTTTTCCGTTTTCTTTTGCTTTATTGATAATATCAGCTGCTTTTCTTTTTATTTCATATTCTTCGGAATGAATTTTATGTTTTCTTATATCCTGCTGCGTCACGGGTTCAAATGTTCCCAATCCGGCATGCAGAGTGGTTTCCGCAAAAACACATCCCTTTTTTTTTATTTTTCCGATCAAATTGTCCGTAAAATGAAATCCTGCTGTCGGCGCTGCTTTTGCCCCCTTTTTTTCCGCAAATATTGTCTGATAAGCGGTTTTATGCTCTTTGTTTTCCGTATCTTTTTTTATATAAGGAGGCAGCGGAACCATTCCTGTTTTTTCAAATATATCCTCAAGTTCTTTCCCGGATCTGTTAAATTCAATTTTCACTGTTTTTCCGTACTTTTCAGCAACACGTGCATTTAAACCTTCATTAAAATTTATAATATCGCCTGCTTTTACTCTTTTTGAATTTTTCATCATCACAACATAAAAATTATTTTCTTTTTTTTCAGACAGCAGTATTTCTATTGCAGCCCCTGTCTTGCGGGTTTTTCCCCGCATTCTTGCAGGTATTACTTTTGTATTATTTATAACAAAGCAGGCGCCCGGTTCCGCAAATGAAACTATATCACTGAAAATACCGTGTTTTATTGCTCCTGTTTTTCTGTTCAGCAGCATAAGTTTTGAACGGTCTCTTTCAGCAAGAGGTTTCTGCGCTATAAGCCTCTCATCAAGTCCATAATTATAATTTTCTATATTATACTTATTTTCCCGTTCCAATTTTTTTCTCCTTAAAAATTTGATATAAGTATAACATAAAAATAATACATCAAAACCTGCCTTTTGCGTGTTTTTTTGTTTCGGGGAAACATTTTGGGTTCATTTTTTATAAATAAAAAATATATATTATCTGCTTTTTCCTCTTTCGCACAAACACACGCTGAAATGTAAAATAAACTGCAACACCTAAAACATCCGAAAATACATAGGAATATAAACCATTTCCCTCTCCCTCTATGGGAGAGGATAGAGTATGTTACAGGCGGTTTTTTGCCTGTTACATACTCTTGGAGAGGGTTAAGCAGCGGCAGGATACTTTGTAATACAAGTTAACGCTTAAAACAAGAAATGTGGGTAAGGGACAGCTCTATGGGATAGGAAAGTGTCCTGAGGGAAACATAAATAACTGTATGAATTAAGCGCTCCGGTATGTGCAAAAAAAAAGGACTTCGATTCTATTAAGCGTTGCAATAAAACTTGCAATCTATATT
>CAYTNY010000019.1:0-32715 GCA_964439215.1 uncultured Spirochaetia bacterium | reverse complement strand
CTTTGAACTTTGAACTGTTCTATCTTTGAACTATTATACGGTTTTTTTCTGATTCCCGTAATCCGCGTTATGCGTTTTTATTCTTTGGCAGCGTAAATATAAAAGCACTGCCTTTTCCTTCTCCTTCGGACTCCACCCAAATCCTGCCGCTGTGCCTTTCAATTATCTTTCTGCATACGGCAAGCCCTATTCCTGTTCCGGGGTATTCGTCTTTTGTGTGCAGCTGCTGAAAAATCACAAAAATTTTGTCAAAATAATCTTTTGAAATGCCTATGCCGTTGTCCTTCACGCTTACGGCGCATTCTCCGTTCTTTTCACTTCCTTCAATTTCAATAACAGGCTGTCTTCCCTGCGGCGTAAACTTCAGGGCATTCATTACCAGGTTCTGCACCACCTGGCATAACTGGTAACGGTCTCCGGCAGCCTCCGGGAAACTGCCTTTTACCTTTATTTCCGCATCCGCTTCAGTTATCTTCACTTTCAGGTTCATAAGCGCTTCATCTATTATATCCCTCATATCCACAGGTTCAAACTCCGCGCCTTTTACGCCTACCCGCGAATACTCCAAAAGGTCATTTATCAGTTCTGCCATTCTTTCCGCGCCTGAAACGGCAAATTCTATGAAATCATCCGCGTCATCGTCCAGTTTTCCTTTATATCTTTTCTGCAGAAGCTTCACATAGCTGGAAACCATTCTGAGCGGCTCTTTTAAATCATGCGACGCAATATAAGCAAACTGCTCAAGCTCCTCGTTTGAATGTTTCAGCTCCTCAAGCGCTTCTTTCAGCTTTTGCTCGTCTTCCACTCTCCCTGTTATGTTTCTTATAACGATCTGAACCGCGTTTTCGCCTTCAAAACGTATCTTTTTTACGCCTGACTCCAGTATTATCTTCTCTCCGTTTTTTGTAACCGCATTCAGCACATCAAAATTCCCATCCGCGCCTTTATTCAGCGCCGACTTCCTGTTTTTCTCAAATTTCAAGCGTTCATTTTCATCTTTCAGAAAAATCCCCGCATCTTTTCCCGCCAGCTCTTTTATGCCGTATCCCGTAATTCCGCCAAAAGCCTTGTTTGCCCAGACAAACTTCCCGTCCACCGACACCGCCACGCCGTCCGTAATCTCATTTGACAGATTTCTGAACTTCTCTTCATTTCTGCGCAGCTCTCCTTCTTTTTGCTTGCGGTCAAGGGCATTGCTGATAATATTCGCGGCAAGTTTCATAAGGAGAACAAGATCCGGCGGCCATTCTTTTTCGCTGCCCTGTTCCCCGTAAAAACCTATTCCTCCCGTAAGCCTGCCTTCCCTGTACATGGGAACAAAAATAAAAGGAATAAAATCCGCCTTATCCATCTTTTCAAATCCCGGCAGATCTTCTTTTTTCCCCGCGGCAATTGAAGAGTCTTTGTTAAGGCGCATAAGTTTTATATAGTATTCATATTCTCCGGCATCTTCGTTCTGAAGTTTTTCTTTTTTTGCCAGAGCACTGCTTTCGCACCATTCATGCGTTATTGAAACAGTGTTTTCTTTATCTGAAAACTCCAGGACATCCCCTCTCACGGCATCAGCGAACATCGCCACATCCATAAGCCCTCTTTCAATGCCTTTATCAAGCTCGTCAATGGAAATATTTATAAAATCAGCGGAAATCTGAGCTGCCAATTCCTCAAATTCAAGCCTGTATTTTATGGAATGCTGTATATCCTTTAGAACACTTATATCGGTAATAAGAGCAAAGGCTCCGCAGCAGCCGCCTCCCGGCCGGGACAGCGATGTGGCGCTTATCATTACATAAACCGATTTTCCGTTCTTTCCTTTCAGAATATCCTCTCTGGGAATCTTCAGATACCTGCCGCGCCCGCTTTCCGGGGAAAACAAAGGAGCTAAATCCAGTGCACCGGACCGGGCAATAAAGGAAAACGGTTCTCCCAAAAGTTCTTTTTTCGAATACCCCGTCATATAAGACAGCGCCGGATTAACATCAACCATTATATTTTTTTTATTGAGCTGAACAAATCCTTCGGAAGTCGTATTGAGTATATTTCTGAGGTTTTTTTCATTTTCAACAATACGTTTTTCTGCGTATTTTTTTCTTTTCAGAGAAAAAACACTCAGGCCCGCAAGCATAATTATAAGCCCGATTATTCCGCTGACCGCCAGAATCATTTTTTTCTGCAGTGATGTAAGGGGCAAAAGAAATTCAGGATTGTAAAAACACACAACCTTCCAGCCCTCTATCGGAAAACTGCGCTCCAGCTGCCGGAAACGAACGCCGTCCATCACAACTCCGCGCCCTCCCGCTGAAAGCGGTTCAATCTCAATTCCCGCAAACTGCCGGTCCTGATTCAGCCGCATAAGTTCCTTTTCTCCTATTTCATGAAGAGACCTGAACATAAATTCTTCTCTGTTTGACGCAAAAATAATTCCTTCCGGCGATATGAGAACTGACGGCGCGGAAATCTCCTCCAGTATCCTGTCTATGCTTAAGAGCCCCGCTTTAATCACCGCCGCCCCCTTTATTTCCCCGGACTTTTTAACCGGCGCGGAAAAATAAATCCCTCTTTTCCCCGTTGTAACGCCGACCGCCGGATAAACAACGGCCCCGCCTTCAATCGCCTCCGTAAAATAGGGGCGAAACGCATAATTTTCGTCTTTCAGGCTGACCCCTTCAAATTCAGTGGAGCTTATAACATCCCCGTTTGGATCCATTATATATATAATATCAGCTTCAAGATTTTCCTTTAATGAATTTATAACGATCTGCGATTTTTTTTCCGCGGCACGCGAACCATTCAGAGTGTCAATAATATAAGGGCTTTCGGCAAGCTTAACCGATGCTTTTTGATATTTTGCAAAATAACGGTTTTCCAGTTTCTCAACAAGATTTTCAACCAGCGAATCATAAAAAATCCTTGTATTTTCAGCTCTGAAAAAATAAGACAGGAAAAACGAAAATATTATTATGGCGGTTATCACTGCCGCCGCAAAAATATAATTTACGGCGCGTTCTTGTCTTTTTTCCGAACCGTCCGCATAAAGAACCACTGCAGCCCCCTCCCTTATTTTTAAGTGCCTATATGAATCGGTTCAACGATTCCTTTCAGCATAACGATTGTAGAAAGCGCCGTGAGATAGCTTGTTTTGGGGTTATTAGGCGAAGGCATATTCTCTGTTATCGCTTTAAACCTTCCGAATTCCCCTTCCACAATTATTTCGTGGATATTCACCCTGGTAAACGGATCTATTATGATTTTTACATTTGTGTCTTTGGCCCCGATCCCGGCAATGCTTAAAGTCGCCGCGACATTTATATTCGCGGGAAAATCCTCAACCGCATCCCGCGCATTCCCGTCAAACACAACAGTTTCTGTCTTTATGCTGTCAACATCTATATTCCTGTCTTTCAGGTATTTCACTCCTTTAAACCCTGCCGGCGGTTTCCTCGTCACAAGAGTCACTTTTTTAAGCCCTTTGTATTTTGCCGCTTCCAGTCCGTCCAGCCCTATAACCGCTCCGGAGGGAATATAAACGTCTATCATTTTCTCCTTGGCTTCCTCAAAAAGGTCCATATTGGCCAGAACCCCGCCCACGCTTAAAAACATAACATCTTTTTCAAATTTTATTATCTTTTCAAATATTTCTTTAACCGAGTCTTTTGAGGCGCACTCCACTATCAGATCGCATTTTTTTATAAGTTCAGTATTTGTATCAAAAAACCTCGGTTTCCTGATGTTCTTAAGTTTTCCGGCCAGTACATTAAAATTCTCTTTTTTCAGGTCATGACACCCGTAAAAATTCACGTCTATATCGCCTTTATCTATGGCCCCGGCTATTTCGCGGCCTATTGCCCCGCAGCCTATTATACCGAGTTTCTTTTTTCTTTTGGCGCGTTTGTGCAAAAACGCGGGTTTAATCTCTTTTTTGCTTTTGTTTGTATTTTTTGCCATTTCATTTTCTCCCTGTTTTTTTGATCTTATTCTTTGCGTCAAGAACTATTATGGAAGGTTTGAATTTTTCCGCTTCATCTTCCGAAAGCGCGCAATAAGCCGCGATTATTATCCGGTCGCCTTTTTCCGCAAGCCTTGCCGCGGCGCCGTTAAGGCATATGTCCCCCGCGTTTTTCCTGCCTTTAATCACATATGTTTCAAATCTCGCGCCGTTGTCAATGTTATAAATATAAACTTTTTCAAAAACCCTGATTCCTGTTTTCTCAAGCAGGGCCTCGTCAATGGTTATGCTGCCCTCGTAATGCAGTTCTGTCTGCGTGACCGCCGCTCTGTGAATCTTTGCTTTCAGCATTTCAATTATCATTTTTTTCCTCCGTTATCCGGCTTCAAATATACAATTATATTTTTACTCTTCCACAGTTACAACAGAATTGTCTATGAGCCTGATTTTCCCTATATATACCGCGGCCGCTATCAGAACCTCTCCGCTCAAAACATTTTTTTTCTCAAATGTGCGGGAATCAACTATATCCACATAATCAATCTCCGCTTTAGCTTCCTTTATTTTTCTTATCATTTCTTTTATTATTACTCCGGGGGATTTTTCGCCGAGCTCTATCATGCTCTCCGCAACCTGTATCGCTCTATAGAGAACCGGAGCTGTTTCTCTTTCTTCCGGGGTAAGAAGTTTGTTCCGCGAACTTAAAGCCAGCCCGTCTTTTTCCCTTACAATAGGACAGACAGAAACCCGTACTCCGAAATTTAAATCCTGAATCATTTTTTTTATTATTGCGGCCTGCTGCATATCCTTTTGCCCGAGATACAATACATCCGGATTTAGTATGTTCAGAAATTTCGAGACAACCGTCGCAACGCCTCTGAAATGCCCCGGCCTTGAAGCGCCGCACAAAACCGAAGTCATATTATTCATAACCTCCACAAAAGACGCGTATCCTTCGGGATACATATCTTCATATGAAGGAATAAAAACACATTTTGTTTTGCCGTCTTTTTCCAGCCGGTCTATATCTGCCTTTTCATCGCGCGGATAACTTTCAAAATCCCCGTCTTTCTCAAACTGAACGGGATTTACAAATATGCTTACGATTGTATTCGCGTTCTCAGCCGCGCTGTTTTCCACAAGCGACATATGTCCGCTGTGAAGGCTGCCCATTGTCGGCACAAAACCAATACTCCTGTTTTTCTTTGCTTTTGACAGGTTCAGGTCCGCCGCAAAATCCGCCATTTCCTGTATGGATCTTATAATTTTCATCTGTTCAACCGCCTTAAAAATAATATTTCTTTGAAGGATATTTCCTGTTTTTCACATCGTTTATAAATGCCTTTAAAGCTTTTTCCGATTTAACCGCCGTATTTTCATATCTTTTTACAAATGACGGCTTGAAATCCTGAAAAGCACCCAGCAGATCCTGGGTCACAAGCACCTGCCCGTCGCAGTGCGGCCCGGAACCGATGCCGATCACCGGCACTGATACCGCTTTTGTGATTTCTTTCGCTGCTTTTGAAGCCGTCTTTTCCGCCACTATGGCAAAAACGCCCGCTTTTTCAAGCGCCAGCGCGTCCTGTACAAGCCGCTTTTTATCATCCTCAGCCGCTCCGGAAACAGGATAACCGCCGTATTGCTTCACTGACTGCGGCTGAGTGCCTATATGCCCCATAACCGGAATTCCCATGGATACAACCGCCTTTACCTGGGAAATTATTGCCGCGCCGCCTTCCAGCTTTACCGCATCCGCGCCTGATTCTTTAATTATCCTGCCCGCATTCTTTTTCGCATCCCCGATGCCTGCCTGATAAGACATAAAAGGCATATCAGAAACAACAGGCGTGCGCCCCGCTCCTTTCTTTACCGCTTTTGTGTGATAAATTATCTCCTCAACAGTAACAGGCAGCGTATTTTCATACCCGCTGAATACCATGCCCGCGGAATCACCCACAAGTATCAGATCAACCCCGGCTTTGTTCAAATAAGAGGCCGTAAGATACTCGTAAGCGGTAAGCATAACTATCCTGCCCGCGCCTTTTGTCTTTTTCACCGTGTTAATGCCGTTCATATCAGTCCGTCCTCGGCGTATAATAATTGGTTCCGCCCTTAACCGATAATATATAATCCCGTATCATTTTGTATGCGGTTTCATCTTTTTCAAAATCAACTTCATCCGTATTCACGATAACAAGCGGCACTGATTTTGAATAATGCGAAAAGAAATAATTGTAAGCCTCGGAAATTTCATGAATATAATCCTTTGAGATTGTTTTTTCAAATTTCCTTCCGCGTTTTTTTATGCGCTCCATCAGGACATCCGTACCCGCCTGAAGATAGACAACAAGATCAGGCTTCAGCAGTCCGCCCTCATCAACAACCGCCTTGTATATCTTTTCATAAAGATTGAGCTCATTTTCTTCAAGCGTAACATAAGCAAAAATACGGTCCTTGTCTATAAGATAATCCGACACTATTTTAGACTCAAACAGATCCATCTGTTTAAGCGGCTCCTGCTGTTTGGCCCTGTTTAAAAGAAAAAACAGCTGTGTCTGCAGGGCAAAGCCGTCCATATCCCTGTAAAACCGCTCCAAAAACGGATTATTGTCAACCTGTTCAAGAACAAGTTTTGCTTTCAGGTCAGCGGCTAATTTTTTCGCGAATGTTGATTTGCCGACGCCTAAAACACCCTCTATTGCAATATAATGACGGTCAGTCATTGATCTCTCCTGTTCTTTCCGACGTTTCATCAAAAACACCTTCTTCCAGAAGAGTTTTGATGGTTTTGCCTGCCTGCGGATGAACATAATCAGACGCTATGTCACAAAGAGGCTCAAGCACAAATCTCCTGCGGACAATTTCGGGATGAGGAACAACCAGTCCGCTGCTGTTAAATATTATATTATTATAAAACAATATGTCAATATCTATAATCCTGGGCCCCCATTTCGGACCTTTTTTTCTGCCCATTATTTCCTCTGTTTTCTTAAGGGCCCGCAGCAGCTCCCCGGGCTTCAGATGCGTCTCCCCGAGAACGCACATATTAAGAAAAAACGGCTGCTGCCTATCCCCAACCGGCTGTGTTCTGTACACGTACGACCTTTTCAGGACCGGCACTCCGCTCTCCGGAAGCATATCCATGCATTTTTTCAGATTCTCTTTTTTATTTCCGAGGTTCGTTCCCAGTCCAAGATATACTTTATTCATTTTACAGCTTCAGCTTTTCAAACCTGCCCAGCGCCTCTTTTATTACATCCTCTTCAACCGTAAGAGCTATTCTGAAATATTTGTCCGCCATTTTCCCGAAACCGATGCCCGGCGTTATGACCATATCCGCTTCTTCAAGAACTTTTGACACAAAGCCCATGGAATCATATCCTTCAGGAACTTCGCACCAGAGATACAGCGTTGCTTTGGGTTCAAGAACTTTATATCCAAGCTTGACAAGCCCGTCATAAAAAACCCCGGCTCTTTTTTTATAAAGCTCCCTGATTTCTTTGGATTCATCATCACAGTTTTCAAGCGCAAATGCAGATACTTCCTGCAGCGCCGTAAACGTGCCGGAATCTATATTTTCCTTTACGGTCTGCAGCCCTTTTATCGCCGCTGCGTTTCCTACAGCAAAAGCAACACGCCATCCCGTCATATTGTATGTTTTGGACATGGAATAAAATTCTATTGCCGTATCCTTTGCCCCTTCTATCTCCAGGATAGATATGGGTTTTTCATTGTCGTCAAAATATATTTCCGAATAAGCATTGTCCTGGGCAATAAGAAAATCATATTTTTTTGCTTTTTCAACGGCTTTTTCATAAAATGCCCTGTCCGCGGTGGCTGATATCGGATTATTCGGATAATTCAGAAACATCAGTTTCGCTTTTTTATAGATATCTTCGGGTATTGCGTCAAGATCGGGAAGAAAACCGTTTTCTTTGGCAAGAGGCATAAAATACGGCTTCCCTTCCGCCAAAAGCGCGGCTGACTGATAACCCGGATACGCGGGATCGGGAATAAGCACGATGTCGTCTTTATTTACATAAGCAAACGGCAGATGTGTTATTCCGTCCTTTGCTCCGATAAGAACAAGCACTTCATCCTTGTTCAGAGCGGCGTTAAAACGCCTGTACATCCATTTTATTATACTTTCTTTGAAAGCGCCGCTTCCGCCTCCTATAGGGTACGGATGATTCTCCGGTTTTTCAATTGCCTTTTTTGCGTATTCCACTATTCTTTCCGGCGTGGGCCTGTCAGGGTCTCCGATCCCCAGATTTATAATGGGCCTTCCGGCAAGAACCGCTGCTTTCTTTTTTTTGTCAATTTCCGCAAAAATATAAGGCGGCAATGACTTAATTCTTTCTGAGTATTCCATTTCACACCTCCGTCTTTTGTGTTTTTCTGTTTTTTTTATCCGGCATAATTCACAAGCCTGCCGATTCCTTCTATCTCCACTTCAATTTTGTCGCCTTTTTTCATCGGCCCTATTCCCGAAGGAGTGCCGGTTGTTACGACATCCCCTCTTTTCAGCGTCATCATTTTTGATATATAACTCACCAGAAAATTCGTTTTAAAAATAAAATCAGATGTATTTGAGCTCTGTTTTTCCTCCCCGTTTAAAAGCAGCCTTATTTCAGCGCTGTCAGGGTCTATTTTTCTGGTGACATAAGGCCCCAAAGGGCCGAACGTATCAAAACATTTTGCTCTTGTCCACTGTCCGTCTGTTTTCTGAATATCTCTGGCCGTAACATCATTGAAACAGGTATAACCCACTATGTTTTTCTCAACTTCATCTTCATCAATATTCTTGATGTCATTTTTTATTATTACCGCAAGCTCCGCCTCATAATCAACCCGCGCGCTTATTTCCGGCAGTATTATTTTTTCTTCGTGTCCGATCACGGTATTTGGGGTTTTAATGAAAAGAACCGGCTCTTTTGGCGGCTCCATTTTCATTTCCTCGGCGTGCTTCATATAATTCAGGCCCGCACATACTATTTTCCCGGGCATACAGGGCGGAAGTATCTTTACTGTTTTCGGATCAATTTCCCTGTCCGTAACATTGTATCTTGTAAATTTATCTCCCTCAATTTCAAGGAAATTATTGTCGTTATTGACAAGCCCCCACAAAGGGCCCTCTTCTTCATCTTTTAAAAACCTCACGAACCGCGCCATTTATCAGCCTCTCATATTTTTTTTAAAAACCCAGAACTTCATCCATTCCGTAAAGCCCCGGTTTTTTTCCCGCGGCAAATACAGCTGCTTTTAACGCTCCGGAAGCAAAGGTCTTTCTGGAAAACGATGTATGTTTTAATTCAAGTTTATCCTCATCGCCCGCGTAAATAACCGTATGCTCCCCTATAACACCTCCGCCGCGGACCGCAAGGACTCCAAGCTGGCCACGGTTCCTTTCATTATCCCTTCCCGAACGTCCGTATACCACATTTTTTTCATAATCAAGCTCTTTTTCATTCATTATAACTTCCGCGCAGGTTACCGCAGTGCCCGACGGCGCGTCTTTTTTATGCCTGTGATGGGATTCCACTATATCAATATCATAATCTTCTTTCATTATTTTCGTCATATCCTTTAAAACTTTCCACATTACATTTACGCCCACGCTGTAATTTGAGGCAAAAACCACCGGTATTATTTTGGACGCCTCTTCTATTTCCGCAAGCTCCTCTTTATTAAATCCCGTAGTCGCCAGAACAAGAGCCTTTTTTTCACGGACAAGTATTTTCAGGTTTTCAATACTGGCTTTGGGAACCGTAAAATCCACAAACACGTCAAATCTGCCCGTGTTTGAATCCAGATCATCCGAAACTTTCAGGCCTTTAATCTCTGTTCCCACGGCTTCATGTCCTTTTCTTTCCAGAAGAAAAGACGCTTCAATTCCCGCTGTTTTTTCCGCGGTTTCAATCAGGGCTTCGCCCATTCTGCCCGCGGCGCCGGGTATCGCTATTTTAACCATTTTAATCCTCCGTTTATATAACTTTTTTCCTCGGTCTGTTTTGCGGCCCGGACAGGCCGCAGTGCGTGATTTTCCGCTTTTAAAGAAAAATCATTTTACTTTCAGTCCGTAATCCTCAAGCGCTTTTTTTATCAGCGCCTTATTCTCATCAGACGGCTCCGTGAGGGGCAGCCTGATTTCCGGCTCTATCATTCCCATCATGGCCATTGCCGCCTTTAATGGCACGGGATTTGTTTCACAGAACATAGCTTTTACAAGAGGCGCCATTTTATTGTGCAGCCTGCGCGCTTCCTTTATATCGTTTTTGTTGAAAGCTTCAACCAGCGCCTTCACATCCTGCGGTATTATATTCGCCGCAACGGAAATAATTCCTTTTCCGCCCACCGCCAAAAGCGGAAGCGTCAGAGCGTCGTCTCCGGAGAGCACATCAAAATCATCGCCGCAGCGCCTTATGACATCACTCATCTGCGAAAGACTGCCGCTTGCTTCCTTTACTCCTTTTATGTTCTCTATTTCCGCGAGTTTCTCAAGCGTTGAAGTCTCAACATTAACGGATGTCCGCGACTGTATATTGTAAACAATAATCGGGATCTTTACGGACCGGGCAATTGTTTTAAAATGCTCATAAAGACCTCTCTGTCCGGGTTTATTATAATAAGGATTTACAACAAGCGCCGCGTCCGCTCCTGCTTTTTCCGCGGACTTAGTGTACTCCACGGCTTCGGCTGTACAGTTGGAGCCTGTCCCCGCCATTACTTTCATTCTTTTGTTTACAAGCCTGACAGTCATTGAAATAACATCTTCGTGCTCTTTCTGCGTAAGAACCGGCGATTCTCCCGTTGTTCCGCACGGCAGAATACCGTCTGTCCCCGCATTCGCGTGCATTTCTATGAGACGCGCAAATGCTTCCTCGTCTATTTTTCCGTTCTTAAATGGTGTTACAATCGCGACATATGAGCCTTCAAACATATCAGAACCTCCTTAAATATATTATGCATAATGCTTCCGGCATAATGTATTGCCTTATTTTTCTGCCGTATTTACCCGGAACGCCTCGGGCAGAATATACCCCGCCGAGATCATTCTCGCGTTTCCTTCAAGAAAAACATCCGTGTATTTCCCTTCCGTATAGTTAAAGCTTATCTTAAGCACCCCGCCTTTTGCGTAAAACACAACCGGGCTCTTTGCTTTTTTTCGGGAATGAAGAATTATTGCCGCGGCTGTCGCTCCTGTTCCGCATGCCAATGTCTCGCCTTCCACTCCCCTCTCATAAGAACGTATCATATATCCGGTTTTCCCTTTTTTCCGTATAAACATGGCATTGGCGCCTTTGGGCGCGAATTTTTTGTGAAATCTTATTTCTCTTCCGGGTTTTAAAATATCCATTTTCTCAAGGCCCGCAGTCTCTGTAACAAAATGCGGCACTCCGGTATTTACAAAACCGCCTTTAAAAACCTTTCCCGCTGCTTTTACGCTTATATTTTCCTTAAGTCCGGCGGGTTCCGTCATTTCAAGCTTTACATCTCCGTTTTTTCTTACAATTCCCGTATGGGGCCCGTCAGCGGCCAGAAATCTCACAACCGCTCCGGCCCTGCCCGTAATATAAGCAAACCGGCATATACAGCGCGCCGCATTGCCGCACATCTCCGCCAATGACCCGTCGCTGTTATAAAACTTCATATAAAAATCAAATCCGCTTTTATCGGTTTTTTCAAGAAGAATAAGCCCGTCCGCTCCCACGGAAAACTTGCGGCTGCATACCGCGGCCACCTCTTTTTTTGCCAGCTTTATCTGCTTGTCATAATTATCCACAGCTATAAAATCATTACCCGCCCCTGACATTTTCATAAACGGTATCTTCTGTTTCATTTTTTCAGCGCTCCTTTCAAAACAGCGGTTAAATATTCGCTTTCTTTTCCCTTCTTATAAGATCCTCGTATGTTTCGCGTTCTTTTATAAGAACCGCTCTTGAGCCTTTTACCATTACTTCCGCGGCTCTGGGCCTGGAATTATAGTTTGAAGCCATGGAAGACGCATACGCCCCGGCGCTCCTGACCGCTATAAGACTGCCTTCCTCTATGGCAGGCAGATGCCTTGACTTGCCGAGAAAATCTCCGCTCTCGCATATGGGGCCCACAACATCATAATACTCAAGTTTTCCTCTTTTTGCGTTAACGGGTATTATTTTATGATAAGCCTGATACAGGCTCGGCCTTATCAGGTCATTCATGCCGGCGTCAGCAATAAGAAAATTCTTTTTTATTCCTTTTTTATTGTATGTGACGGTGCTGACCAGAATACCCGCGTTGCCCATTATAAATCTGCCCGGTTCAAGAATAAGTTTCACATCTGCCCCGGATATATATGGCTTTACGGCTTTCGCGAATATGTCGGCTGTGGCGGGTTTTTCATCATCGTATATTATGCCCATTCCGCCGCCGATATTCAGGTACCGTATATCAACACCCTGTCTGCGTATGTCGTCTATAAACTTCGTTACCCTGGAAACAGCGTCAACATAAGGCTGAAAAGTCGTAATCTGCGATCCTATATGCATATCAACGCCTATTATATTGACATGTTTATATCTTTTGCCCGCCGTAAACAGGCTTTTCGCAAGAATAAGGTCTATCCCGAATTTATTTTCTTTTTTTCCGGTTGTTATGTATTCATGGGTAAGCGCGTCAACATCAGGATTTACCCTGAGCGCCACGTCTATTTTTTTCTTCAGCCTTTTTCCGGTTTCATTGATCATTTTCAGTTCATTTTTGCTTTCTACATTGAACATCAGTATTTTTGATTTTACGGCGTATTCTATCTCTTTTTTTGTTTTCCCAACTCCCGCATAAACGATCTTCCCGGGGTCAGCGCCTATTTCCAGGGCCCTGAACAGTTCGCCGCCCGAAACAATATCAAAGCCCGCACCCTCTTTTTTCAGTACATTCATTACAGACAGCGCGGAATTTGCCTTGACAGAATAGCATATAAGCGGGTCTATGTCCGAAAACGCGTTTTTTATCTTTTTAAAGTGCTCTGTCATTGTCCTGCGGCTGTAAACATACAGCGGGGTTTTGTATTTTTTCGCCAGCACATTCACATCAACATCTTCAGCGTGTAAAACACCTTTTTTATAATTAAAGTAATCCATTTATCCGCTCCTGTATTTAAAATTTAATCCTTCTAAAGGTTTTGAAATATTAACATAATGAAAGGATGTTGTAAAGACGGTTTGTGGGCGGCAGGAGGGTTGGCAAAAACATAAAAACAGCGGGGCCTGTGTGCATGTGTGCTTGTCCGCGGGTTTTAAAATCAAAGGCCGGAACACGGCAGTGCGTGTTCCCTACGTAAAAACTGCGGAACCTGTATGCATGTGTGCTTGTCCGCGGGGGTAAAACAAACGGAATGCGGCAGGGGGGGCCTGCGTGAAAAGTGGGGTTTTGGTGGGGCTGCTAGTTCAGATTTTTTCGGCTTTCATTATTTTCAATATTTTTTAATTCTATAATATCCGTTATATTCCTGAATATTTCCCTGAATTTCTCCTCGTTTTTCTTTTCCACTATAAAAAACACTCTTGCGGTTATACCGCCGCTGACTCTGCTGTCCTCAATGGGAACAAAAAAATCCGCTTCAACGGGCGCGCTTGACTCTTCGCCTTCGGGAAGAAATTCCACCACCATATTGGCCTCTTCCCCGCCTATATCAGGGTTGAGCTTAAAACCTATCACAAGCTCCATATTCAGCCCTGTTTCATCCGTATACCTTTTATGCAGGATATCTATATTATATATCATCAGGTTGAATATATGCTTAAGCTCCTGCGCGGTATATACATGATAATATTTTTCATCAACTTCATTTATTTCAGAATCCAGTATTTCCATCATTCCTGATATTTTTTCTTCTTTTGACAGTTCACCGCTGTCTTTCAGTTTTTCATACATGGAAGAAGTTTCCGTGGATAAAAATCTCTTCATCTCGTCAAACCCGGGATCCGCCGCGCCTGACACCGCCTCTCTTACATCCTCCAGCGCCATACAGTTAAAACTGTCTTTGTCAATATACTCTGTTGACAAGAATTGGCTTATAAATTCCGGTATAAGAGCCGCAAACTTAAGTTTAATATCAATTTTTTGCATTTTCCTCCGCCTTTAACTTTAAAAATTCCTCCACATACCTGTCCAGATCGCCGCCCATAACCTTATCAACATCCCCTCTTTCGTATCCTGTTCTCAGGTCTTTTATCATTTTATAAGGATGAAAAACATAGGACCGTATCTGACTGCCCCATCCTATGGTTTTTTTGTCGCCGGCCGCCTTTTCCGCTGCTTCGCGCTTTATTTCCTCTTCACGGGCAAAGAGCCTCGCCTTAAGTATCTTCATTGCTGTTGCCCTGTTTTTTATCTGAGAACGCTCATTCTGGCAGGTAACTATTACATTTGTGGGAACATGAGTGATTCTAACCGCTGAATCAGTTGTGTTCACGTGCTGCCCGCCCGCGCCGGAAGCCCTGTATGTATCTATTCTCAGGTCTTCATCCTTAATGTCTATGTTAATACTTTCATCTATTTCAGGAACAACCTCAAGCGAGGCAAAAGAAGTATGCCTTCTCTTATTTGAATCAAAGGGAGATATCCTCACCAGCCTGTGCACTCCTTTTTCCGCTTTGAAATATCCAAAAGCAAAATCACCAAAAACCTCAAAAGTAATATTCTTTATTCCCGCTTCTTCGCCGGGAAGTTCGTCCGTAACATTTATGCCAAACCCTTTTTTTTCACACCACATTGAATACATCCGGAACAGCATGGAAACCCAGTCACAGGCTTCTGTTCCGCCGGCGCCGGAATGTATCGTTACTATGGCGTTATTTCTGTCAAAAGGCTCGTTTAAAAGGAGCTTGAATTCAACTTTTTCAAGATATTTCAAAAGAACCTTATATTTCTCTTTCAGCTCGTTTTCAAGCGAATCATCCTCATTTGCGAGTTCAAGCGTTACTTCAACTTCTTCAAACTGCTTTTGTATTTCATCAGCTGTTTTCTTGTCATTATTAACCGTTTTTATCTCAGCCTGAACCCTTTTGGCCCTTTCATTGTCTTTCCAGAATTCCGGCTCCCGGGTCTGCGCTTCAAGTTCTTCCTTTTTTTTAAGCCTGTGAGGCAGGTCAAAGATACACCCGGATCTTTGATATCCTCTGTTTTATATTTTCCACATTTTCTTTGATCTCTCTTATTTCCACTTTAATCCTCCTGCATATACGTTTTCAAAGATACTACTACTTTTAAATCTTTTTTTCAAGTTTTTTTATGTTTTTTGCCGGCGTTTATACCAAGCCGCCGCTTTCCAAAACATCAGCAAAACGATTTTCCGCTTTATTTTTAAGGCCTTTTTTCAGATTCCGCAGTTTTTGTGCAGGGAACACGGCCTGCCGCGTTCCGGCCTTTTGCTTTAAACCCGCAGACACACATATGCGCAGGTTCCATTGACTTTGCGCTCCGCCTTATTTTCAAGTTAATTAAAGACTTTTAAAAGCAATGCTTTAACATTGACAATTTACTCCCTTTTAGTATAATACTTTATGGCGTTGCTTAATTTATATCTTTTTATGGAGGTTTTATGCTTGTTTCCTATAACTGGTTAAAAGATTATATTGATATTGATTTTTCAAAAGAAGAACTTATAGAACGCCTGAATATGTCAGGCGCTCCCGTAGAAGAGATTATAGACATAAAATTTGAAGCATCAGGAATTGTTGCGGCAAAGATTCTGAAAATTGAACCTCATCCAAATGCCGATAAACTCTCTTACTGTGATGTCACGGACGGCAAAGATACCTTCAAGATCGTCTGCGGAGCCTCCAATATAAAAGAAGGCCTGACAGTGCCGCTTGCCCGCATAGGCGCTGTTCTTCCCGGCAATTTCAGAATAAAAAAAACAAAATTAAGAGGACTTGAATCACAGGGCATGATGTGTTCGGCAAAAGAACTCGGCCTCGGCAGCGAACATTCAGGAATAATGATCCTGGATGATTCCGTTTACAAGCCGGGAATGAAATTTGACCCCGTAACCCCCGACACCGTATTAAACCTTGAAATCACGCCCAACAGACCCGATCTTCTGTGCATAACCGGGGTCGCGCGGCTCATTGCGGCGCTTACGCGCAAAAAAACAAAAATGCCTTCGTTTGAACTTAATGATGACCTTATCGAAAAAGGGCTTGATATAAAAAAAGAACTTTCCATTGAAATACAGAATCCCGAAAAATGCCCCCGTTATACAGCGAGGCTCGTGCGCGGCATAACAGTAAAAGAATCGCCCGGCTGGCTGAAAAACAGGCTTCTCGCAATCGGAATAAGGCCGATAAACAACGTGGTGGATGTTACCAATTATGTCCTTTTTGAACTCAACCAGCCGCTGCATGCTTTTGACCTGAAAAAGATCAAGGACTCGCGCATAAATGTAAGAACCGCGCAGCCGGGCGAGAAAATACTCGCGCTGGATGAAAAAGAATACAGCCTCACCTCCGAAGACCTTTTAATCTGCGATTCAAAGGACCCGATCGCGATCGGCGGTGTAATGGGCGGAGAAAATTTTTCAGTATCTCCGGAAACATCCGACGTTGTCCTTGAATCCGCCTGTTTCAATCCTTCATCCATACGGCGGACATCCAAAATACTGGGAATACATTCAGACTCTTCCTACAGATTTGAAAGAGGCGCTGACATCACGGGCGCGGCAGACGCCTTAAACAGGGCCGCTTCCCTGCTCATAGAAACCGCCGGAGGAAAAGCGTCCGAAAACATAATTGATCTATATCCGGGAAAAAACTCCCCGAAAAAAATTCTTCTCCGGTTCAAAAGAGCAAACAGCGTCCTTGGATCAGACCTGGACAGCAAAACCATTCTTGAAATAATTTCGGCGCTTGGATTTGAATATTCGGATAATACGCAGGATACGGTTTCTGTTGCAATACCGGGATACAGAGTAGACCTGAAAGACGAAATAGACCTTATAGAGGATATCGCGCAGATTTACGGATATAACGAGCTCCCGTCAACACTCCCTTCCGGCGCGGCAACCTGCGGCGGAAAAACCGGCATTGATGATTTCACCGGAAAACTTATGCATATCATGCTGTCCTTCGGATTCACCGAAGTTGTCAATTACAGTTTTCTGAACAATAAGTTCCTGCGGAGCATAAACGCGCAGACATACGCCCCATCGCACGCCGCTCCCGTCAAAAACCCCTTCAATGACGAGGAAACACTCATGAAAACAAGCCTGATACCCGGGCTTATAAAAAATCTGATAACGAACCATAACAACGAAAACAAGAACATACATCTCTTTGAAGCCGCGAACATTTTCAGTATGCCTTCAAAAGGAAATTACATTCAGAAACCCATGCTCGGCGCGGTATCCTGCGGCAATATAATAGAACCCGCCTTCAACAAAAAATCATTTTCGTCGGACCTTTATTACATAAAATCCGCGATAAGCTCCCTGCACTCGGCCTTAAATACCGAAAAAGAGCTTGAATACGAAGAAACGGAGCCGAATGAGTTTTTTGAATACTCTTTTGATATAAAGTGCGGCGAAAAACGCCTGGGTTCGGGAGGCCGGTTAAAAGAGGAAATACTTTATGAAAACAAAATCAAAGAAAAAGCCTTTCTTTTTGAATTAAGCATACAAGAGCTTTTCGAACTTTATAATCCGGCGTCCGCTTACCGTCCGATATCGCGTTTCCCTTCAGTAAAGAGAGATATTTCACTGGTCGTGGACCGCGGCATACCGGAAATAAAAATTGAAAATATAATAAAAAAAGGCAACAGCTCGGTGATAAAGTCGCTTAAGCTGTTTGATCTTTATAAAGGGAGCCAGATTCCCGAAGACAAAAAGAGCCTTTCTTTCAGCATAGAATTTCAATCCGAAAAGAAAACTCTTGCGGAAGCGGAAATAAACAGGATCATGGACAAAATAACCGCCGGGCTGAAATCCGATATTTCCGCGGAATTGAGGTCATAATATGCCTCTTATAGCCCTTGATATTCTTGAAGACCGCATCAAAGAACTTCTTGTGATTATAAAGCACTTAAAAGAAGAAAACGAAAGCCTGAGAATACAGGCAGAAAGCAGCGAAAGCCTCTCTCCTGAATTAAAATATGAAATTGAAGCAATGAAGAAAACAATAGAAAAATATAAGAACGACAGGAATTTTTTATATACAAAGATCGCGGCCCTTATAAAACAAATTGAAACAGTTTCCGGTGAATAATATGAGCAAATCCGTAATAACAGTAAAAATATTCGGCAATGAATACACGATAAAAGGCGTGGCGCAGCCGGATTACATTATTACGCTCGCGAATTATCTGAACAACAGCATGCAGGAAGTACAGGACGCAACCGGGCTTAAAGATACAAAGAAAATAGCCATACTGGCGGCCATAAACATATGCGACGAACTGTTTGATACCAAAAAATCCCTGAAAGAAGACCATGTGCCCGCGGAACAGTTTCGGGCAGTAAGAAATAAAGTGGAAAATATGATAGGCCTGATAGATTCGGAGCTTCCCGAATTATCCGAAAAGTCTCCGCCCCCGGAAAATTCCGGCGGTTCTGCGGGATCCGGCCCGGAAATGTCCGATGATGCATCTAAAAATGCCGGTTCAGATACGCACGACATACGCGATATAGATATACAGGAAGACGAAAACGAAGACGATAACAGCAGCAGCCGCGAAAACGAAGACGAAAGGAATGATTAAAGCCTTCCGCGTTTCTTTTTTTTTATCTGAAAATTATTTCATTACTGCATTTCCAGCTCTTCATTGACCCCGAAAACCCAGGCGCTGTATTCGCCGGGCCCGTAGCTTGCCGTCCACCCCGCAATAACATAACCGTTTTCCGCGGCTATAGCGGCGCCGGCATAATCATCTTTTTTTCCGCCGTAAGCCGCTGAATCCACGGCCCTGCCCGCGGGGTCAATTTTAACAATCACTATATCCGGCATTCCTTCGGGATCCGGTTCTGTTATTCCCAGTCCTATATAATTCCCGTCATTTGACTTTATTACGGCTTTTGCCTTGTCAATAAAGGGGCCGCCGTGATCCAGCTCCCAGACAATTTTGCCGTTTGCATCAATTTTTACAAACCATAAATTTGAACTTTTTGAGTTCACAGGGTCCCCTTTGACGCCCGCAAGAATATATCCGCCTCCGGCCTCCAGAATATCATAAAAGGCATCAAACCCTCCTCCGCCAAATGTTCTGCTCCACAGAGAATTTCCTTTTATATCGGTCATTACAACAAACCCGTCATAATCTTTTTCTCCGTATGAATTTGAACGGCCCGCGGCAATTATATTTCCGTTATCCGTATACAAAACCGCGTCAAAAATATCGGTTTTATCTCCGCCGTAATTATTTCCGCTCACAATACCGCCATCCGTATCCAGAACAACAATCCTGCCGTCAATATTTCCATCAGAACTGAAAGAACCGGTGTAACCTGCGGCTGCGTATCCTTTTTTTCCCGCTGTATCAAGCGCCAGAATTTCCTCATCCCCCGCTCCTCCATAAACCTTTTTCCAATTTAAATCGCCTTTTTCATCCACCTTCATAAACAGCATATCTTTCCCGCCGGCGCCCTCTGACGCGGTAAAACCGGCCGCTAAATAACCTTCATCCACGCCGTTCACAATGCAGAAAAGCCGGTCATCGTCCTGTGCGCCGTATGCGTAACTCCATTTCTGCTTTCCTTTTTCATCAACATTAAATATCCAGGCGTCCACATGCCCCGCGCCTATGGATGTTGTCATGCCGGCAAAAGTAAATGTTCCGTCTCCGGCGCTCACAACCGCTCTTGCACTGTCATATTTATCTCCGCCGTATGTTTTGCCCTGTTCTCCGAAACGCGCACTGCCGCCGGAACAGGAGCATACAATAAAAACCGCCGCCGCAAGCATTGTCATTGTTTTCTTCATTTTTTCTCCGTTGTTTTTTTATAATATCAGACATTCTCTGAAATGAGGCCGCGCCGGCAGGCTGTATCAGGCGTTTCCGCGGAAAAATGCAGGCCGCAGATATGCGGCAGATACAGATATTATAATTCTGAATCTTCCGTTTTTTTCAGAACTTCCCCGCTTTATTGTTTGACCTGTAAACATAAACAAGAACTTCGGCAATAAGTTTATACATTTCAGGGGGTATTTCCCGGCCCAGATCAAGCTGGGAAAGAATTTCTATGAGGTCAGGGTCCTCATGCAGAGGAATATTATTCTGTCCGGCAAGTTCTATTATTTTTTCCGCCATCGCCCCCCTGCCTTTGGCGGTAATGCGGGGCGCACCATCCTTTTCTTTGTCATATTCTACGGCAACGGCCTTCTTTTTTTCGTCCATTTTTTCTCCCTACGCCTGCATATTTATGCTTCCGAGATTTATATAACCGTCCGTCTCCGGCGCGTCTTCTTCGCCAAGAGCTCCGTCAACAAGCACATTAAACACCTTCATATTAAAGCTGGCCTCGCGTACGTTTTCAAAAAAAGCATTTTTGTTTTTCATCAGTATCTGTTTTGCCGCCGGAGTCTCTGTTTTTATAACTGCCTCAATATCGCTTTTGTACACGGTCATTTTTATTTTTATGTTTCCGAGTTTTGATGTGTTCAGCATAAATACGAGATTCACGGGCTGAGCGCTTTCAAGCGCGTCTTTCAGGCTGCCTTTGCGGTACCATACCTGCAGCTCCCCGTTAAAATATTTATTTTCAAAGAAAACAGGAAGCTGAGTATAAATCATGTCAAACGCCGCGGGCTTCTGATTTATAAACTGAACCGCGTTCATATTATTCAGAATATCCCTTACTGTTTCCCCCATTTTTACGGCAGTTTCCCTCTGTACATTGGTCAGGTTCCGGTTTTCAAATTTCTGCAGCTCCGCGTCTATTTTTATAAGCTGCGGCTTTATATTCCGGCTCATTGCGGCTGTGTTTTCGGGATTCACGGCGCTTTCCGGGCTTCCTGCGTTTTTTGCCCCCGCATCCGCGGCCGGCCTGTTAAGCAGCATGGTCTTAATTCTGTTTTCTATATTCATGCCGCTGTTTTCTATGAAATTTTTCAGCTGCCCTTCCATATCCGCCCCGGTAAGAACGCGCCCCTGCGTTTTTATCGCGGCATTTTCAATTGCCGCGCTCAGCTCCGAGAGCATATTGGAAATACTGCGCGCCGAATCTCCCGGCTTTGTCTGCTGCGCCATTGCCGCAAAATCCCTTACAGCTCCGTTAAACTGCTCAATACTCTGATTCAGTTTCATTTCATTTGAAAAATAACGGTTCATGACATCAATTATTTTTGTGTTCTCAACAGTAATGGCCCTTGACTTTAAAAAAGCAAGAGCTTCAATCGCCGCTTCAACATCAAAAACAGGCCCGCCCGCGGCGCTTTGCCCCGAAGGCTGTGTGTTTTTCGCGAAAACAGAATTGTTAAACGCATCCGCCAGAGCGGTTATTGTTTGTTTAAGCGCCGCAGTCTCCGCTCCGGAAATATTAAAACCCTGAAATGCCTTTGCCGCTGTCTGATCTGCGCTCATCTGTTCGTTTATGAAACCGGCCAGCCGGGCCGCCGCCTCTCTTGCCTGCGCCCCCTGCTCCGGATTTAGCATAGGCATTGACGAAAGAGCATTGTCAATCTTAGCGGGAAGCTGCCCGCTTTCTCTGAAAACCGTATTCATAAGCCTGCCCGCGTCTTTTAACGCGGCTTCGTTAAGCGCGTTTGCGTTGGAACCGGTGAATTTTCCGAGCATATTAATTGAATCAGCGATCCTGCTTATCCCCTGCTCCACTGCCGTATCATTTGCCGCCAGTATATTTACAGCCTGCCGTGAAACGTTTTGCGGCGCGGTTTGCGGCGCGGTTTGCTGAGCCGGCTGCTGTGTCTGTGCCTGCGCCTGATTCGCATCCCGCGCGGCATTCGGGTTTGAAGGCTGCTGATTCATAATAACAGGCTCAAAAACTTTTTCACTGACTGCCTGCGGCATAACCGCACCCTGCGCGGGGCGCGGTATGACAGACGCAAGATTTTCCGCTATATTGTTAAGATTTATGGTAAGGGTGTTATTTCCGTAAGAAACAGACGCTCCTTTATTCATTATACCCACAGCGGAAGAACTTCCGGAAGATATATTATTCTGTATGGCGCGGCCCTCCGATGATTTTATAAGGCCTTCCGATACAGCCGCCTTTACGAGCATTGCCGCTGTTTCAGGCGCGGTATCGCTGATGCTCAGAGAGGTTCCGCCCGGATTTACCGATACAGCAGCCCGCCCCGAACTTTTAGCGGCAATATTAAGCGTATTTACCATATTAATAATTTTTGCGGACGTATCCTGTTTTAACGCCGCTGCCTGTTCGCCTGTTAATTTCCCGGAATTCAGCGTCTCAGCGGCCTTAGCGGCCTGTGCGTTTATTTTGAGCAGATTTATAAGCGCCATTTCACGCGCAATTCCGCTCTGCCGCGCCGTCTGCCGGGGCGCTTTAAACTGCGACGCGTCAATTCCTTTATCCGACATATACCTGTTTAAGGCATAATTTATTTCGCCAATATTCTGTTTTGTAACGGGAAGATGATAATCCGCGAGTTTCCGCGCGATAAATATATTCTGTTCGTTAACCGGCACTTTCAGCGCCGCAAGCATATCAGCAGTCTGCCTGGATGTTTGAGCCTCCGCCCCCTGCTGTATTTCGGCTCCTTTTCCCATTACAGCGGCATCCGGCGCAAGTTTCATCATTATTTTATCGCCCAGCTGCGATACTTCAACATTTATAACATCCCCTTTTTGCACAGAAGAACGCATCGGAAGCTCGGAAACAAGATTATACCCCTTGAAATTTATTATTGCTTTGTTTTCATTCGCGATAATATCTATTACCCGGCCCCTTAATGTATCGCCGGTTTTAATCGTCTTCATGAAATCTTTAACGGATTTGTCCTGGGATTCAAAAAGCTCAAAAAGATTTCCCCGGACACCCTGCATTACCATAGATATTCTCCTGTTTTTTTATAATTATCTTATATTAAATATTTCGGAAAAAATCCCCGGTTCTTTAGCCTTTTTTCAGATTTTTTATCAGAGCAACTTCACTTCTGGTATACCCCGTAACCGATACTATCTCATCAACTCCAAGACCCCTGTCCAGAAGCCTGCTTACTCTCGTGAATTTGTCCTGCCCGCCGGCATCCCCGTTTCTTTCCTCTTCATCCATTTCAAATTTTGCTGTTTTTTTAGGTTCTTTTTCAGGTTCCGCGGATTTAACGCCGGGCCGATCACCGGCGCTCCTGCGCCGTAAATCAAATGAGTCTGTCTCTTCTTTTTCCGCCGGATCCGCCGGCGCCTTTTCCTTTTTCCGCTCCACGCTTTTTATATGCCGGCTCCTCTCTATAAGATATTTCAGTTCTTTTGCGTTTTTTTCAGCTTCCTTTATCCGCGCCTCAAGCTCTATGCTGCCGCGCCGCATATCAGCGGTTCCTTTTTCGGCTGTTTCTTTCATCCTGTCTATGAGTTTTTTCAGATTTTCCTGAAATTCCAGAAGTTCAACATCCTCAAGGTCCGAGAAAGCATGCCCGCCTGATTTTCCGATTCTGAAAAACAGCACAATAACCGCCGCAATAAGAATTATATTTATGACTGTCAGAAAAATTATCATTTTTTCACGCCTTTATGTCAATTATGTGTTCCGGATTTATTCTCCGTGCTTTCTTTTCAGCAAGCAGCAAAGAGGCATAATTTTTTTCCTGTGCCCTGTGCCTGTCTTTTTCCGTATCATTTTTTTTCCATTTTCTTGTATTGTCTTTTTTCTCCCCGATCGCGGCTGTTTCGGAATCTTCCTCAAGTTCATTTACGAGACCCAGCCGGTGCTGGGAATCTTCGCTGAATTTAAGCATGTCATGAATTTGTGAGATCTGCCCCTGATGCTGATAAACACTTTGATAACGGCTGGCAGCGTTTGATGCACTGATAACAACCTGCAGATCATGAAGTCTCATTGTGCATCAACTCCTGTTATTAAGTTTTTTTCCGCAGTTTAGTTCTTCAGCCCGAATAAGGAAGAACCTGAACTTCGCCGTTCTTTTCCACGAAAGTACAGTATTTAAGCTCGTCAGTGACTGTCCGCTGGGCTTTATTGACAACAATTTTCACGCCTGTATAACACATACCCAGGCAGTTCACCTTTCCCCTCTTTGTTGTCTGTATTTCTTTGGCCTTTGACTCAATTTTAGATTTTATATCATCCCATTTTTTCTGTTCTGTCATAAGCTTAAACTGCGTCCTTGTCAGTTTTGCCATAAGATCTCTTTTGTCAGGCGGCAGTTTTCCTCCGCTCTTTGTCTGAAGGTCCTTGAGAAATATTATACCCTTTTTGGTCTTATCAAGCTGCTGTTTTACATTATCAAGCTCCGCTGTCGCCTTATTCATTTCTTCTCTCATTTTCGGGGTTTCTCCTATGGATATCTCCGTGGGGGTCGCCATTTTTGCCCCGATCTCTTTCGCGGAAACCTCGTGAGCAGCCGCTATCGTGCCGCCTACCAAAAGCCCGCGGGCTCCCATAACCGTAACTTTTTTACCTGATATTACGGTGGAATGCATTGCCGCTTCATTTACTATTACAGAGTCCTCTGTTTCCACATACGCGTTTCTTATATACTTCGCGGAAACCTCCCCGTTCGCGATAACTTTTGCTTTTTTTCCCACAATACCGCCTCTGACCGATACTTTACCGCCGGCAATAATTTCCGTGCCGTCCGCAACATCATCAATTATTACATCTTCACCGGCTTTTATTGTGTATTCCCCCACACCGCCGTGAACTATAACCGTTCCCACAAAATCTATATTTCCTATGGACATATCAACATCGCCCTGAATCTCATATATTTCAAGAACTTCCAGTTTATTGTTTTTATAAACCACCTGGCCGTCATTTGCGGCAACATAAAGGTCTTCATTGCCCATTGCGGGCTCAACGCCTTTGCCGAACGTAAATTTGACATCATGGCCCTGCTCGGCTGTTATTTCCTTGCCTGTTACGGTCATGCCGTTTATTCCGTTTGTCGGAGGGTTCTTTTTGGCAAGAGCTTCGCCTTTTTTTACGTTTTGAATGCTTTTTACGTTTTTATAGTCTTTTTTCTCGTTTTCCCCGTCTGTTTTTTCCTGTTCAGTTTGTTCTTCAACAGCTTCACCCGTATCAAACAACAATTCAAGCTTTGCGTCCTCGCCGTTGACAACCTGCTGCCCCTCCGCCACTACATCTTCAATGGGCTCCAGCAAAAGAGTCGGATCATCTTTTGCGTCCATTCCTTTTTTCACAAGTTCTTTAATAACATCTTCCTTTATGCCGAAAACCACTCCTTCTTCGGTAAGTGCGTTTTTTGCGTCATCCTCGGTTATATCTTTGCCTCCTCCCTGCGGGGGCACTATCGTAAGCATTGCGGACATTTCTTCAGGGTCTATTTTTACAAATACCTGCCCGTCTTTAACGTCTATTTGCTCCTCAACTATCAGAATAGGCTGCCCCGTAGCTTCCTCAACAGCCTGCTCCACTTTATCCCATAAAATATCTTTTATATCAAGTTTCCCGAGTTCTTTTTTCACACTTTCAAGATCAACCTTCTTACCGCCGCCTTTCGGAGGAAAAACAGTAAGATAGACGCCGTCTTCTTCCGTGTTTACCGTTGAATAACCATCCATAAATTCACCTCTCCTGTTCAAGTTTTCTGAAACTGCTTCTGAGCTTTATAATTACCTTTGAAAGGATCTGGCATACCCTTGATTCGGATATATTCAGCACCTTCCCTATTTCTTTTTGTGTAAGTTCATCCCAATAATAAGTTTCAAGAACTATACGCTCATCTCTTTCCAGTTTCTCAATAAAACCGGCAAGTTTTGCTGCGGCTTCTTTTTCTTCAAATTCAGCCAATATATTCGTATTATCGCCTATAATATCGCTAAAACTATACTTTTCCCCGTCCCTGTTTAAAATCTCCCCGTCAAGAGACAACAGAGAAACGCCTTTTATTTTTTCCAATATAACATAAAACTGCTCCGTTGTCATCCCTAATTCTTTTGATATTTCCTCGTCCGAAACAGGCCTTCCGAGCTCTGCTTCCGCTGTTATATAGGCCTTTTCCACCTTTTTTATCTGTTCCCGGATATTCTTGGGCAGTATATCTTCCTTTCTGAGAGTATCCAGTATTGCTCCTCTTACACGTTTTGATGCGTATGTCTCAAATTTAACGTTCTTTGAAAGATCAAACCTGCTGACTGCGTCCATCAGGCCGATTATGCCTTCCACATAAAGATCTTCTTTGTCATTTGCCCTTACATAATCAGGCAGCTGCGAAGCAATGCGGTCGGCTGAATATTTAACAAGCGGCAGATATTTTTTTATCAGTTCTTCTCTCGTTTCCTCGTCTTTTGTTTTGCTGTATTTTTCCCAAAGCCTGCCGGTTTCATCCATAAAAACTCCTTGAACGGGCCTTGTTTTATTTAATTAAACAAAGCTTCATTTAAATATTTCATTATATATATCGTCCTTTTCTCCGGAAACTATATCAATTTTTTTGCCTTTTTTTTGTTTCTCCGCTTTTTTTGCCGGTTTTTTCACTGTTTTTTTAACCGGTTCAGCAGGTTTTTTATCTTCATTGAGTTCTTCGTTAAATACCAGATAAACCGCAAAATACACCAAAAAAGACACTGACACTCCCGTTATAACCGCAAAAAGCAGCATATCAACAATATCTTTCTTAAAACCCAGAACACCCCCCGCAAAAAATCCCAGCGCGCCGCCAAGCAGGGATATCTCAACCGCAAGCCTTTTATTCATTTCTTTCTCAACTTCACATCTTCTCTTATGATATACCGCGCCAGTCTGTCGCGTACAGGATTATCAATATCAATAAACTTTATTTTAATATTATACTCATTGGCGCTGACTTCCTCAGAGTCTATAACCTCTCCCACGCATTCAATCGGTTCATTATCCCCGTCATTGATCTCTATTTCCATCTCGAATTTCACGCCGTTTTCGTATTTTTTTGACGAAAGCATAAGCATTCCGCTGCCGCTTATGTTTTCCGTATAAGAACTGTTGGCAGGTACGGATTCATTTGCGTAGGTATCAACTATCAGCCTGTAATTCACCCGGTGTCTTTTTTGCAGCCTTACAAAGTTTCTTCTTTCTTCGCCCATAACATACCTCCTTATTTTCCGGAATATTGCAGCGCCCTAACTTTCTTCAGACTGCCTGAAAATATCAAACAGCCGTCCGAAAAGGCCTTTTTCGCGTATTTTTTTTCCTTTATAATACTTATTATACTTATCCGTTACTTTCTGCGCAATCTCTTTTATGCACGCGGACGCGCGCGCCCCGGGATACAATACCGTAAAAGGTTTCTGGGACATAACGGAATTAAGAACATTTCTGTCCCTTAAAATATATCCGTAAGACTCAACAAAAGTATTCAGAAAACGGCGCGACAGCAGTACAACTCTTGAGGCGATCTCTTTTGCTTCATCTTTTGAACCTGCCATATTTACAACAAGTTTAAGCGGAACTTTGTTCCTGCTCAGGCTTACAACTTTTATCAGGCCGTAAGCATCCATAAGAGCCGTCGGTTCCGGAGTTGTGATCACCACCGAATAATCCGAAGCGTATATAAAGCTCAGCGTATTCCTTGATATTCCGGCGCCTGTATCTATCAGAAGAATATCCACCATATTTTCAACTTCCGCTAATTTTGATATGAACTTTTCCCGCTGTGCGTTTGACAGGTTAGCAAGCTCTTTTACTCCTGATCCGCTTGCGATCAGTTTTACGCCGTATTCTGTTTCCGTAATTATATCCCTAAGCTCCATCTCGTCTTTTATTACGTGGGTAAGATTGTATTTGGGATTTATACCCAGAATTATATCCGCATTCGCAAGCCCCAGGTCAGCGTCAAGTATCATTACCCTGTTTCCCATTTTAGAAAGCTCTATCGCCAGATTTACCGTAAAATTGCTTTTGCCCACTCCGCCCTTGCCGCTTGCGACGGCTATGACTTTTGCCGTCCTTTTCGGGTGCTCTGCCGCGGCTTCCTCTTCGGTTTTCGGGCCTCCGTTTTCATTTACAGTCTCTGTTTTCTTTACTTTTACAAGCTGCCTTAATTTTTCTGCCTGATCCAAGATTCAAAATCTCCTTTTAATACCAGCCTCGAAATAACTTTCGGGTCTGCTATATCAATGTCATCGGGAACATTCTGCCCGATGGATAAATAAGAAATCGGAATACCGCCCGAACCCACGGACAGATTCAGAAGAGTTCCGTAATTTTTGGTTTCATCAAGTTTTGTAAACAAAAGCCTGTGCACCGGCACCATTCCGAAATTATTTATAATGCTCAGTGCGTCGTAATATTTGGTGACAGCGCTTATAACGAGATGATTTTCCATCGGAGAATAAACTTCCAGAAATTCTTTTAGATCCGAGAGATGTTTTTTGTTTCTCGGGCTTCTGCCCGCTGTATCAAAGAATATAAAATCCTTGTCGCTGTGCTTGTTTATGATCTTATGAAAATCCGAGGCCGTAAGGACTATTTCCACGGGAATGCCCATTATTTCCCCGTATTTGTTAAGCTGCGTCTCCGCCGCGATCCGGTAGGTATCAGCGCTTGCCATTACAACTTTTTTTCCTTCCAGCAGCGCATATTTTGCCGCGAGTTTGGCTATTGTGGTTGTTTTGCCCACGCCTGTGGGCCCTATAAAGGAAATCACTTTCACGTTTCCCGGCGAATGCTTTATGGGCCCCGACACCTGGACCATATCAGCGATATAGTCATATAAAAAACGGTCGGCATACTGCCGGTTGTTTATCTGCGCGTCCGAAAGCCGGGAATTCATGGTTTGAAGCATTCTGAAAACAAGCTCAGCTTCAACTCCGTTGTCAACAAGCATTTTTTGTATGCGCCCCATTCCGTCCTTCATTGACGCCCCCGCGCTTTTAGCCCCCTGCGTTTCCCTGCCTCCGCGCGAGCCTGAGGCCGCGGTTATCTTGCCTTCATTGAGCTCTCTCGCGAAATTTTCGCTGCGCATTGTTATGTCTTCTATGCGTCTGCTGTGGGATTTATTTTCGGAAAGGCCGGCCGGCCTTTGAGGCGCATAGGGCCTCTGGAGAAAATCCGGGCCCGCCGCAGAGCCTGCTGCCGTTTCATTTTTTTCGGTCTGCGCCTTAAAAGACGCGGATTGAGGTTCGGGCGGAGCGGATCTCCCCACATTGATATCAACTCCGGCAGTTACTTCGGTCATTTCTTTTCCGAACACGCCAAAAACCCCGCCTTTTTTATATTTTTTCGTATGGAGTATTACTGCCTCGGGTCCAAAATCCTTTTTTACTTTTGACAGGGCCTCCTGCAGCGTTGAACCTTCGAACTTTTTTATTCTCATGCTCCAACTTTAACCGTCCCTACCGAACGGACCTCAACCTTTGGCAGTATTTCATTGTAAGAAAGCACCGCAAGATGCGGAAGAATTTTTTCAACTATTCTTCTTATGTAGTGCCTTATAAGGGGCGAGCACAGGATGACCGGCTCATAATCCTTGCCTGCGCTTTTTCTGAACTCCGTTATTATGCTGTTGTATACCTGCTGTATCGTCTGCGGGTCAAGCCCCGCAGTCACCGGTTTATCCGGCGCGTTTCTCAAGGAGTCAAGTATCTGCTGTTCAAGGCCGGAATCAACGGTTATCGCGTGGATGATCCCGTCCTTTGCGTATTTATTGGTGAAATAACGCGCCATAGACTGCCTTACATATTCCGTAAGCAGATCCGTATCTTTTGTGTTTTTCGCCTGATCCGCAAGTGTCTCAAAAATAGTTGCAAGGTCCCTGATGGACACTTTTTCTCTTATCATATTCTGAAGCACTTTCTGCAGGTCGCCCACGGACATACCTCCCGGTATAAGCTCGTCAACAACCGCGTTATTTGTTTTCCTGACCTGCTCAATAAGCTGCTGCACTTCCTGCCGTGTAAGCAGTTCGTCCGCGTGGCTTTTTATTATTTCCGAAAGATGAGTTGACATTACCGAAGGGACATCAACCACTGTATATCCTTTAAGCTCCGCGTTTTTCTTTTCCGCTTCTTTTATCCATTTTGCCGGAAGATTAAAAGCAGGATCCTTGCCTGTAATTCCGTCAAGATCTTCGGCGCCGGACCCCGGTTTCATGGCAAGATAATATCCGATCTCCACTTTTCCTTTTGCGACCTCCACGCCTTTTATCTTGACTATATATTCATTTGAGGCGAGCTGCATATTGTCCCTTATTCTTATCGGCGGCACAACTAGCCCCATATCAAGCGCGATCTGTTTTCTCAGCATGGTAACCCTGTCAAGAAGGTCCCCGCCCTGCCCCGGATCAACCAGCGGTATAAGAGCAAAGCCTATCTCAAGCTCCATTGTATCAACCTGTATGAGAGGCAGAACACTCTCGGGCTCTCTTGACGCCTGCTGTTCCTTCTCTTTCACGCCGTCGGTTCTTACGGTTTCCTGTTTAACCGCCAGGGTAAGAACATATGATACCACCCAGCATACAATAGCCAGGAAGAAAAACGGTATTTTAACCAGCCAGGACGGAAAGACAAAACCTAAAAGCATAAGAACAAATCCCACAAGGCCTATTGCCTTGGGCTGGGAAAGAACCTCTCCGGCAAAATCCTCGCCAAGATTCGCGTCAGAAGCCGCTCTGGTGACAATAATACCCGTTCCCACCGACAGCAAAAGGGCCGGTATCTGTGTAACGAGCCCCACACCGATTGTCAAAATAGTATACCTTAAAGCCGCTTCGCCCATTGTCATCTGATGAAATATAATTCCTATAAAGAATCCCGCGACTATATTTATGACGACAATGACAATTGCGGCAATGGCATCGCCCCGGACAAATTTTGACGCACCGTCCATTGCCCCGTAAAAATCCGCTTCTTTTTCTATGGCGCGCCTCCGGTTCCTTGCCTGTTCATCCGTGATCTGGCCCGCGTTAAGGTCAGCGTCTATTGACATCTGTTTTCCCGGCATCGCATCCAGAGTAAACCTGGCCGCAACCTCGGCAACACGCTGGGCTCCCGAAGTTATAACAACAAACTGTATAAGTATTATTATTGAAAATATTACAAGACCGATTATAAGTCCGCTCAGATCTTTTGTCCCCACAACAAAGCTTCCGAAAGTCTCAACAACCTCCCCCGCATAAGCCTCGGACAGAACCAGCCTTGTCGCGGAAATATTAAGCGCAAGCCTGAAAACAGTTGTTATTAAAAGCAGGGTCGGGAAAGTGGAAAAATGCAGAGGTTCGCCCGTGTACATTGTAATAAGCAGTATTATAAGGGCAATTGCTATATTCAGCGTCAGAAAAAAGTCTAAAAGCAGCGGAGGCATAGGGACTATTATCATTAAAACAACGGCAACTATAGCCACAACTATAAGAAGGTCTATTGACTTTCTCAGTATTCCTCCTGTCTTGACCGCACTTTCCGCATTGGCCATTATCACATACCTCCGTTAGGCGTTAAAGTACTTTCTAAATTAGTATTATCCAACTTTTTTGCTTTTTCTTCAAGTTTTATTTTGCCTTTTGCCTGATAAACATAGGCAAGAACTTCGGCAACCGCCTGAAACAGCTCCGGCGGTATCTCCCACCCGACCTCGTATTTTACAAGCTCCCTTGCAAGAGGCGGATTCTCCATTATAACGATCTGATTTTCTCTTGCCAGCGTCTTGATTTTTTCCGCCATTAAATTCACGCCTTTTGCCACGATCATCGGGGCCTTCTCCCCGTTTTCCTCATATTTCAGCGCAACCGCTATATGGGTAGGGTTTGTTATAACAACATCGGCTCCGGGGATCTCGGATATCATTCTCTGTCTTGCCATTTCCCTCTGGATATTCTTTATCCTGGATTTCACCATAGGGTCCCCTTCAAGCTGCTTCATTTCATCTTTTACTTCCTGCTTTGACATTTTAAGATTGTCCTCAAACTGCCACTTCTGAAAAAGATAATCTATCAGGGCAAAAACCACAAACGCGGCCACAACCTTCAGCCCCAGAGCCAGCGCCGTGGACGCGGCAAACATAAGATACATCTCTATTTCCATCAGCGGGGTCAAAAATATTTCATCAAACATCTTTTTCACTGTAGTGTAAAACAGATACCCTATGACCGTAACCTTCATTATTGCTTTCACCAGCTCAAAAAGCGTTCTTCTTGAGAATATCCTTTTCAGTCCTTTTACCGGATTTATATTGCTTATTTTGGGTTTTATGGGCTCCCATGTTATCTTAAAACCCACCTGGAGAATATTTGACGCTATACCGGTAATAAAAAGAACTATAAAAACAGGAAGCATTATAAGAAGGGTTTTTATGATGACTTCAAATATAAAATTCTTCATGCTTTCCATTGATATATCATAAGTAAGCACATTGCCCCAGAAAAAGCCCGCAAGATCCTTCATTCCGTGAAGCATATAGGTCCCCGCGATCATAAGAACCACAAAGCCCATTAAAACATTGAGCATTGAGTTCACTTCCATACTCTTTGCCACCTGCCCTTTTTTTCTCGCCTCATCTTTTTTCTTGGGTGTGGCTTTCTCTGTCTTTCCCGGCTCCGCCATCTACTTTCCCTCTGCATTATTTTTCAATCCAAAAATCACCAATCAAGTCCCAAAACCCATTTCCTTATCCTTTTAAACTTTAAACTGCTCCATCCTTGAACTTTGAACTGCTC
>CAYTNY010000018.1:0-33595 GCA_964439215.1 uncultured Spirochaetia bacterium | reverse complement strand
ACCGAGACAGTAACCGAGACAGTAACCGAGACAGTAACCGAGACAGTAACCGAAACTGTAACAGAAACTGTAACAGAAACCATGACAGAGACTGTGACCGAGACGATAACCGAAACGGTCACTGAGACCGTGACAGAAACGATAACTGAAACGGCAACAGAGACTGTGACTGAAACGATAACAGAGACCGCCACAGAAACTGTGACTGAGACAATCACCGAGACAGTAACAGAGACTGTAACTGAAACGATAACAGAGACCGCCACAGAGACTGTGACTGAGACAATCACCGAGACAGTAACAGAGACTGTGACCGAAACGATAACCGAAACCGCCACAGAGACTGTGACCGAGACAATAACTGAAACGGCAACAGAGACTGTGACCGAGACAATTACCGAAACTGCCACAGAAACTGTGACCGAGACAATAACCGAGACCGCTACAGAAACAGTAACAGAGACTATAACCGAAACCGCGACAGAAACAGTGACTGAAACTATTACGGAAACAGCCACAGAGACCGTAACTGAAACGATAACAGAAACAGCAACGGAAACAGTCACTGAGACAATAACCGAGACAGCCACAGAAACAGTTACTGAAACAATAACCGAGACAGCCACAGAAACAGTGACTGAAACAATAACCGAAACCGCGACAGAAACTGTGACTGAAACGGCAACTGAAACCATTACTGAAACAGCAACAGAAACGATTACAGAGACCGTCACAGAAACTATTACAGAAACTATTACTGAAACTGTGACCGAGACAATCACGGAAACAGCTACAGAAACAGTAACAGAGACTATTACAGAAACAGCAACAGAAACAATAACTGAAACTGCCACAGAAACCGTAACAGAGACCATAACAGAAACAGCCACAGAGACCGTGACAGAAACAATAACCGAAACCGCCACGGAAACAGTTACCGAAACCATGACTGAGACTATTACAGAGACAGTTACTGAAACTGTGACCGAGACGATAACCGAAACCGCCACGGAAACGGTTACGGAAACCGCGACCGAGACTATTACAGAAACAGCTACTGAGACTGTGACCGAGACAATCACCGAAACCGCCACGGAAACAGTTACAGAAACCGTGACAGAGACCATTACAGAGACAGCTACTGAGACTGTGACCGAGACAATAACTGAAACCGCCACAGCGACCGTAACAGAAACAATTACCGAAACAGCGACAGAGACAATAACTGAAACAGCTACTGAGACCGTGACCGAAACGATCACTGAAACAGCCACGGAAACCATAACTGAGACCGTGACTGAAACAGCGACAGAAACAATAACAGAGACAGTTACGGAAACAGTTACAGAGACCATCACAGAAACAGCCACGGAAACTGTGACGGAAACCATTACGGCAACAGCGACGGAAAGTGTTACAGAAACCGTAACGGAAACTATTACAGAAACCGCGACAGAAACGATTACCGAAACCGCTACCGAAACAGCCACAGAAACCGTGACAGAGACAATAACTTATACCATAACTCCTACGGCAACGGATACTCTTACGCCTACAGTTACCGAAACAGACACCCCGACAATTACAGAAACCGTTACTGAAACAGCAACCGAGACAGCAACGCCGTCTGTCACGGAAACAATGACGGAAACAGCCACGGAAACAGTTACCGAGACAACCACCGAGACAATAACTCCAACAGATACGCCGACAACTGAATTCAGCCCGACAGTGACTGAAACGGCCACAGATACGGTTACCCGGACATCCACGCCGACGCTGACGCTTACAGCTACCGCAAGCGCGACGCCTACCAACACGCAGACTTATACAAGCACTTATACCGAGACAATTACTCCGAGTATGACAATGACACTTACGGCGACGCCGTCCATTACATATACATCAACGGAAACAGCGACGCCGACCATAAGCGAAACAGAGACAATAACACCGACATCAACCATAACAGGGACGCCGTCTGAGACAGCAACGCAGACAATGACTCCTACAATAACAATGACAGAGACAGTTACCCCTGAACCGAACTATGAAGTGAATGTAAAAGTTTATAATACAGCCGGAGAAATTGTGTATGAATGGCCCGATCGGGGGATATGGAACTTTATAAAGGATTTTGAAGTTGAAAATCCGGTTTTCAGTCCGGATGACGGCGGGAAAGCAGTATTTAACATTGATGGAGCGGTATATGAATGGGACGGAAAGAATACGCAGGGCGGAGACGCGGAAAACGGCAAATATTATATACATGCGGAAGTAAAAGATAAATATGGATTTGTTCACAGTGTTATAAAAGAAGTTATGCTTCTTACTAATAATGTAAGTACAACCGTGAATATATATAACAGCGCCGGAGAACTTGTTAAGACTATTCCGGTTGATACTATCGGTGCTACGGGTTCGGATGATATGGAAATAATTCCTTCGGCGCCGGATGCTTTTTCGCCGGGTGAAGGAGACCGGCAGTACGCGGAAATACATTATATGGGTGAAGTTGTAACCTGGGACGGCACAAATAATTCGGGTATGATCGTATCAAACGGAGTGTATATGATAGAACTTGTTAATATTGATGAAAATGGAGTAAAAACAGTTAAGACCGGAGATATAACAGTGCTTCATAACGGATATGAAATATTCGGAAATGTAAGAGTGCTGCCGAATCCTGTTGATTTAAAACAGAGCCGTGATGTTGTCTTCAGGTTTAACGCGATGGAAAACACGGAAATATATGTAAAGATATACAATATGGCGGGTGAGCTTATAACAAATATTGAAGCTCTTAATGGTGAAAACGAGATACGCTGGAGAGTGCTTTCGGATGAAAGGAAAATAGCGTCCGGGCTTTATATTGCGGTTATGTTCGGCGTGACCGATACAGGCATGCAGAAACGGGAAATAATTAAATTTACAATCATGAGATAAAAAACAGCTGGCCTTTCATATAAAGGAGATATAACCCGCTTATATTCCGAAAAGCAGGATTATCACCATGAAATTTATTTTTGGGGTTTGAAAAAATTATGACGCAGGGAGAATGAAAACTGAAAAGAACGGATGTAAAACATATAAAAGAAGGAATGATATCAGCGGCAGATGTTTATGATTATAAAGGCGCCGTACTTCTGAAAAAAAATGCCGTTTTGACACAGACCGGCATAGACAAACTGAAAAGAACGCAGATACCGCATATATATATACAGGATGATGAAATAAAGATTAATTATATTTTTGATCCTTCCGATGAGGCGGAACTGCTTGATGTTTTGCGGCATTTCAGAAGTTCCGGCGGAAAAAATACGGGAGTACTCAGGAAATACGGAAAAAATAAACTGAGGAGAATACTGGATTATAACAATGACACAGGAAATAATATTGCGTACGGACATGTTCTGAAATATTTCACGGCAAGACTTGCCGCGCAGGCCGGGGAAGCAGAGTGCATGTATGATTTTATGGATTATAGAACCGGGGAAACATATCTGTATTTTCATGCTTTAAATACCCTCAAGATAAGTCTTCTGATCGGCGCCCGCGCGGGGCTGAATGAAAAGGAGCTGGTGGACCTTGGTGTAGGTGTGATTTTAGCGGATATAAAAATGGGAAATTATGAATTTATAAATACTGTCCGGGAGCTTAATGAAACGGAAAGAGAAAAAGTAAGGCAGCATCCTGCCGGGGCCTTTGAAGCCGCGGGGCGGATATACGGGCTGTCTTCGGTTTCGGGGCTGATTGCCCTGCAGCACCATGAAAGAATTAACGGGAGCGGTTATCCCCGCGGAATAAAAGCCGATAAGATAAATATTATGAGCAAAATAGCGGCGGCGGCGGATGTGTATGATGCGCTTATAAGCCCGCGTCCTTACAGGAAGGCGTATATGCCGGATGAAGCTTTTGATTATATAAGCAAAAACAGCGGTATTATTTTTGACAGTACGGTTGCCGGAAGTTTTAAGCAATGCACCGCGAAGTACTATCCCGGAAGCATTGTTGAAACCTGTTCGGGAGAAAAAGCACTTGTGGTTTCCAACCCCGGAAGAAATCCGGAGAAGCCGGATTTAAAAATAATTGAAAAAAAGAATGAAAGTGATATAATTATGGGCACGGAAAAGCATATGGAACGACAGAAAAACGCGGACATAAAAAAAACATTATCATTACAGGCGGTATAAATGGGAAAAGTTATTGCGATAGTAAATCAAAAAGGCGGAGTGGGGAAAACAACCACAACGGTAAATCTTGCGGGAATTATCGCCGGTATGGGCTATAAGACTCTTCTTGTGGATGTTGATCCCCAGGGGAACTCTACTTTGGGAGTGGGTTTTGACAAAGAAGACGATGAGAAAACAATATATGATATAATGCTGGACGGCGTACCCGTGAAAACCGCAATAAGGGAATCAAAGATAGAAAATCTTGATATAATCACTTCAAACATAGATCTTGCCGGAGCGGAAGTGGAGCTGGTGAATGAAGATGAAAGAGAAACCAGACTTAAAGAATCGCTGCGGGATGTAAGAAACGAATATGATTTTATTCTAATGGATTGCCCGCCCTCGCTTGGTCTGCTTACGTTAAATGCTCTTACTGCGGCTGATTCCGTACTTATTCCCATTCAGTGTGAGTACTACGCTCTTGACGGCCTCGGGCAGCTTATAAGCACTATTGAAAATGTAAAAAACGCTCTTAATACGGATCTCTATATAGAAGGCGTGGTAATTACCATGTTTGATTCAAGGACAAATCTTGCGGTTCAGGTTGTTGAGGATGTAAAGTCAAAATTCGGAAAAAGAGTTTATGAAACAATAATACCCAGAAATATAAGGCTTTCTGAAGCGCCGAGTTTCGGACAGCCCATACATATATACGATAAGGCGTCCAAGGGCGCTGCGGCGTACAGGGCGCTGGCTGAAGAAATAGTTAAAATAAATGAAAAAGAGAGGGTGTCATAAGATGGCAAGAAAAGCGCTTGGAAGAGGTCTTGATTCGCTTATCCCCGGAGCAAAAAATTCCAGAAATAATTCTGACCGGGGATTGAGGGAGTTAAGCATAAAAGATATTAAACCAAATATGACACAGCCCAGAAAAAACTTTAATCCTGAAAAACTGGATGAATTAATACAGTCAATAAAAGAAAACGGTATAATAGAGCCTGTAATCGTAAAACAGAGCGGAGAAAAATTTGAAATTATCGCGGGAGAACGAAGATTTAAAGCGGCTCAAAAAGCAGGACTCAGAACAATTCCCGTGGTTATAAAAAATGTTTCCCCCATAAAACAGTTTGAAATGGCGCTTATAGAAAATATACAGAGGGAGGATCTTAATCCTCTGGAAGAAGGACTGGCTTATAAGCAGCTTATGGAAGCTTACAGGCTGACCCAGGAACAGCTTGCGGTAAAACTGGGAAAAAACCGCTCCACAATCGCAAATACGGTAAGAATCCTTGATCTGCCCAAGCAGGTGCAAAAACTGCTGATAGAAGGAAAGATCCAGATGGGGCATGCAAAAATACTGCTCAGTGTCAGGGATTTAAGCAGATGCAAGGCTCTGGCCGAGCGGGCCGCAAGAAAAGAAATGACAGTAAAAGAGCTGGAAGAAGCGGCCAAAAACAGCGGAGCAGGGACAAAGCCGCAGGAAAAAAGTGTATCCGGCGGGCCCGGCGGAAAATCCACTGAAATAAAGAACATAATAAAGGAAATGAAGTTTAAATTCGGAACAAAAGTTGATATAAGAGGAGATTATAATAAGGGGAAAATAGAAATTGAGTATTATAATAAGGAAGATCTGGAAAGAATACTTGAAGCTTTAAATATTAAACCGTAAGAAGTGAAATCAGAATACTTTTATTGAGGCGTCTTTTTTGCGGCCTGTATTTCATCATTCAGCTGCTTTACCCAGGCATTATATTCAGGCTCTATTTCCCTGAGCCGTTCTCTGGAAAGTTTTACCCATTTACTTTCGGGCGGCGTGAAAAGGTCAATGACGGTCTGATACTGGATATAAGCATTTTTGAGGGATTTATCTTCCATTAAAAGTTTGTATTGAGGTTCTGTTATTTTATTGTCCTCCAAAAGGCGGTTGTAATGCGATGTTTTCAGCGCCGGGTCCCTGTGAAAACTAAGATGCATTTCACCTTCCTTATATTCCCGTTTTGCTCTTTTTACCACTTCAAAATAAACCATTGAAACCGCTGTCAAAGCGGCGGCGGCAATGATTATAGAATTTACAAGTATTTTTTTCTTTTTATCGGACATTATTAACCTCCGTAATTTTAAATAATTATAAGATGAAAAATATATTTTGTCAATTGCACAAACCGGATATAAATTATACTGAATGTTAATCCGGGGATTTGAACGGCGGCATCCGATACGGCGCGAAAAACGCGCATTCGCTGATTATTTAACAGTGACAATATTTATAGATTGCAAGTTTTATTGCAACACTTCATAGAATCAAAGTTTTTTTTCGCACATACAGGAACACTTAATTCATACAGTTATTTATATTTTCCACAGGACGCCACCCTCTTCCTAACCCTTTTTCGGTATTTTTATCATTATATTTATAGTAAATACCGGCAAAGCATTAGAGTATTCATCCTTTGCTCCTCGAGGTAGAGGGAATTAGTATACCCTCCACCTCTATGGGGGAGGATAGAGTATGTTACAGGCAGTCTTTCGGCCTGTTACATACTCTTGGAGGGGGTTAAGCAGCGGCTGAATACTGTATGACATAATTTGATGATTAAACAGGAAATGGGCTATATTTTGATGTATTTCCGGATGATTTAGCTGTTGCAATTCATTTTACACTTCAGCAGCAGTGACAATATTTATCAAACGGCTTTACTATTTAGGGGGTATATAATATAATTAAAGATAATTAATACAAAAAAAACAGGAAAAATATGGAAAAAAATGAGGAAGCTTTTTTATTTTGTCTTAAACTGATAAAAAAAAGAGATTACAGCGAAAAAGAAATATCGGCGAGGCTGAAAAAAAAAGATTATGACGGGGATACTATAAAGGATACAGCAGCCCGGCTGAAAGCAAAAGGATATATTGATGACACGAGAGTGGCGCGGAACGTGTTTGAAAAACATACTGTTTTTAAGCCTTCCGGAGCTTTTCTGATAAGAAAAAAAATGGAAGAAAGAGGCATAAGCGAGGAATTGATTAATGAAATTATTTCCGGGCTGGATGAAAAAGAACTTCTGCGTAAGGCGGTAAACAATATCAGAAAAAAGAAAGTTTTTGACCGGGATAAGCTCTGCCGGAAAGAATACTGGTATAAGAGGCTCCTGAGTCTCGGTTTTGAAGGAGAACTGATAGAAAATAATATGGATATTATCAAGGAGGAAGATAATTGAATTCAAACGACCTTAGAAAGACATTTATAGAATATTTTGCCGCGAAAAACCATGAGATAAAAAAGAGTTTTTCGCTTATTCCCGATGATCCGTCTCTTCTTTTCACTGTTGCCGGAATGGTTCCTTTTAAAAATTATTTTTTGGGCAAGGTTCCCCTGGAATTCACCCGTGCTGTAAGCTGCCAGAAATGCATACGGACAAATGATATTGAAAATGTGGGAAGGACAAGACGGCACCATACTTTTTTTGAAATGCTGGGAAATTTTTCTTTTGGCGATTATTTTAAGGAAGAAACAGTTAAATGGGCCTGGGAGTTTCTGACGGAAGTTATAAAACTTCCTAAAAACCGTTTATATATAACTGTTTTTTATGAGGATGAAGAAGCATACAATATCTGGAAAAACGAGATCAAGGTTCCCGCGGACAGAATATTTAAGATGGGAAAAGACACTAATTTTTGGGAAATGGGAGCGGTAGGGCCGTGCGGATACTGCAGTGAAATATATTTTGACCTTGAAGGCGGGGAAAAAGAAAATGTTACGGCCAAGGACATAGAGGAAAATGACGACAGGTTTCTTGAAATATGGAACCTTGTTTTTACGCAGTTTGATAAAAAAGAAGACGGAAGCCTTGGAGAACTTGAACAAAAAAATATTGATACGGGAATGGGGCTGGAAAGGCTTGCCGCTGTTTCTCAGGGCGTTTATTCCAATTTTGAATCGGATCTGTTTATGCCGGTTATAAACGAAGCCGCGCGGCTTACCGGGAAGAAGTACGGCGAAAATGAAAAAGAGGATGTTTCTCTGCGTGTAATAGCGGATCACTGCAGAGGTGTTGTTTTTCTTATCGGCGACGGGGTTATGCCGTCAAATGAAGGGAGAGGTTATGTTCTGCGCCGGATAATACGCCGGGCAATAAGGCACGGCAGGCTTCTTGGGCTGAAAAAAATATTTTTTTCCGGAATAGTTCCTGTTGTGATCCATACAATGGGAGAAGCATATCCGGAGATAACACAGCGGAAAGATTATATTATGCAGATAATAAAAATGGAAGAGGAAAAGTTCAGTGAAACAATGGATAAAGGAATTGAAATACTGAATCAGGAAATAGAGGCATTGAAAAAAGAAGGAAAAAAATCTTTTTCAGGGAGCGCCCTGTTTAAATTGTATGATACATTTGGATTTCCCGTTGAAATAACCGAAGAAATACTGCAGGAGCACGGGATAAGCGCCGATAAAAAAGGTTTTGAATCGGAAATGAAAAAACAGAGAGAGAAAGCAAAAGCTGCCTGGAAAGGTTTTAATGCGGAGCTTGCGGACAGGATACCGAAAGATGTTATTGAAAACGCGGATGTAACGGAATTTACCGGGTACAATATGCTGTATGATGAAGGCTGCAGAATTATAGAAATGACAGCCGAAGGAAAAAAAGCCGAATCCGCGGATAAAGGCAGAAAAATAGAAATAATTCTTGATAAGACTCCTTTTTATGCGGAATCCGGGGGACAGGCAGGGGATACCGGTATCCTTAAAGGAGAAAAATTTGAAATTAAAATAAATGATACGCAGAAATTTGACCAGAGACATATACATATAGGAGAGGTAACCGTAGGGACCGTGAAAAGAAAGGATCTTGCAAGAGCGGTTGTGGACGAAGACAGAAGAAAAGCCATAATGAAGAATCATACGGCGACTCATCTTCTGCATTCTGCTTTAAGGCAGATGTTCGGAAATCATATTGAGCAGGCAGGTTCTTATGTGGGCAGCGAACGGCTGCGTTTTGATTTCACGCATTTTGCCCAGCTTGCCCCGGAAGAACTGGCAAAAACGGAAGAACTGGTGAATAAATGGGTCCAGGAAAGCGAAGCAATAGAAGTTGAGGAAATGGAGTTTTGCAAGGCAAAAGAAAAAGGAGCTATTGCGCTTTTTGATGAAAAATACGGAGAAAAGGTAAGGACGGTATCCGTGAAAGATATTTCAATGGAATTATGCGGAGGTACACATATAAAAAATACCGGACAGATAGGTTTCTTTAAGATTGTTAATGCCGGCTCTACGGCTGCGGGAGTAAGACGGATAGAAGCGGTAACAGGCGAAACCGCTGTCAGGCTCGCGAAGGAAAATGAATTATTTGTGGAAGAGATAAAAGCCGAATTTAAGAGCCGGGACCTTAAGGAACTCAGGGAAAAACTGTATAAACTGCATACCGGATATAAAGAACTTGAAAAAAAACTTGCTGACGCAAAAAAAGGGGATATGCTTAAAAAAGTCGATGAATATATAGCCGATGCGGTTGAAGTGAACGGGGCCAGGCTCGTGCTGCTGAAATTTCAGAATGCGGATAAAAATGCAGTCAGAGGGCTGGGTGATGTTTTGAAAGCAAAAATGAAAAACGGTGTGATTGTAATCGCGAACGTAATGGAAAAAAGAGTGAGTTTTCTTGTTATGGTTACAAAAGATGCGGCCGGCGGATTTGACGCGTCTGAAATAATAAAAAGCGTTGCCGCTGTATGCGGGGGCGGAGGCGGAGGCAGGAAAGACATGGCTGAAGCAGGAGCTAAAGATGTTTCAAAAGTTGATGAAGCGCTGAATAAAGCAAGGGAAATGCTGGGATGAGCCGGATTATTGCGTTTGATACGGGAACAAAGCGCATAGGCGCCGCTGTAAGCGACCCTACAAGGACAATCGCGGCAGGACTGGGATTTCTTGAGAATAATGACAGTCTTGGAGATAAGCTGAAAGATATGCTGGAGGAAAATGCCCCGGAAATAATAGTTGTCGGAAATCCCAAGAACATGAACGGCACCGAAGGTTCTTCGTCCGAAGCCGCGAAAATATTTCTGCGAAATATAAAAGAAATTTATCCTTCGGCTGAAGCGGTGCTGTGGGACGAAAGGCTGACAAGCGTCCAGGCCAACAGAAGCATGATAAAAGGCAATGTGAAAAGAAAAAAAAGGAGACAGTCCGTTGATTCGGTTGCGGCTGTTTTAATACTTCAGAATTATCTGGACTATCTTAAACACAGGAGTAAAAATGAATAAAGAAAAAAAAGGGGCCGGAAATCTGAAAAAAGCTTTAAGTTTTATTATAATAGCGGCTGTTATGCTTTTTTGGGCGGTTTTCAGCGTGTTTATGTCTTTTGTGATCCCTGTAAATCCCGGTGATAATACAAAAGAAAGAGTTTATATAAAATACGGATACGGGTTTTCTCAGATACTGTCTGAACTGGAAAACCGCGGTTTTTTAAGGAATAAAACTCTTTTTAAGGCGGTTCTCTGGCCCGGTGAAAGATATAAGAGGATAAGAGCCGGTGAATATGAATTGTCAAAAAATATGTCATCGCTGGAAGTAATAAAAAAAATATTATCGGGCGATGTTGTAAAGCATAAAATGGTGATCCCGGAAGGTTTTGATGTCAGGGATATTGCTTCGGTTCTTTCCGCGGCCGGTCTTGCTGATGAAAAAAGATTTTTGGAACTGGCGTTTGACAGGAAATTCCTGAAAAGCATAGGTATTGATTATTTAAGCGCGGAAGGTTTTCTGTTCCCTGATACATATTCGTTTGTTATAGGCGAAGGGGAAGAACGTATAATAAAAACAATGTATCTGAGATTTAAAGAAAAAACTGAACTTGATATGAAAAAAGTTTATTCTGCCGGAGGGAGGCGCCTTACGGGATACAGCATACTGAAAATGGCTTCACTGGTGGAAAAAGAATCCAAACTGGATATTGAACGCCCACTTGTGGCGTCGGTTTTTTACAACAGGATGAATTCAAAGGAAGGTTATGAAAAAAGACTTGAATCCTGCGCGACTGTAAGATACGGGCTGAATAAGAAAACAGGCCCTCTGCTAAACAGGCATCTGATGGTTGATACGCCGTATAATACATATATTTATATCGGGCTGCCTCCTACTCCTATCTGTAATCCGGGGATTGAAAGCATTCATGCCGCATTAAATCCCGCGGATACAGATTACAGGTTTTTTGTCACTGAAAGCGGAGGAGCGCATACTTTTTCTGAATCTCTTAAAGAGCATAATGCGGCAAAAAGAAAAAACACCGGACGCAGATGATGCGGTGTTTCTTTCTTTTTATTTTTATGTTCATATCAGGTGGTTTTCTTTTTGCCGATACGTTCGGGAATCCGGGGCAAAAACTTCTGGAGCCCGGCAGTATGTCTGTTTTTTATGAGGAAGAATATCTTGAATACAGAGTGTTTTACGGCGGAAGCGATTATTATACCCAGGAGATATCGGGCCTTGGCGAAGATATGTTCCGGGGCATAATATTCCGCGCGGGAGCGCGATACGGAATAACAGAGGAAATCACGGCAGGCGCCGGGATGATCTATATTTTTCAGAAACTTAAAGAATATCAGCATAATGATTTTCATTTTCTGCTTGCCGGCTGCAGCTGGGAAATTATCAGGCACCTTGAGGCTTTTTTTGAATTAAAAATTCCTTTTCAGAATGAAATAACCGATGATGTCCGGCTGATAAGTAATAATGAGATGCTTGCTGTTTCAGTGTCCCTTTCATCGGAATATAAAATAGATTTTTTCAGGCTGGGGATCTCGGCGGGCATAGAGCAGCCTTTGAAAAAATCAGAACTGCTTCGCGGGTATCTTGTGACAGGTGCGGCAGGGTTTGATATTTACAGCGGAGAGAACCGGCAGAAAATAGAATTAAATATGGAAGCAGTATATATGCTTGATGACACGCAGTTTTACTACAGCAATGTCCTGACCGCGGCTCCTCAGGTGCATATGCGGTTTTGGGGTGGCTTCAATATTCTGATCGGCGCTGAATTTCTTTTATATGCGGATAATACCTACAGAAATAAGACTTTTTTCGGAAGGGACACTTATACGGGAGGGGACATGACATATTTCCTGAGATTGAATTATGATTTTGATATCCCGAAAAACGAAAAACAGGGCCGGGTCCGGGAAGATGAACAGGAAAGCGGAGGATATTTTTAAAAGAGGTGAAGGCAGTGGAAAAACAGGTTTGTATTGAAAGCAGCGGCCGCAGGCTGTTTGGCATGATGCACATCCCGGAAGGCGGGGGTATTTTTCCCGCAATGATTCTTTATCATGGTTTTACGGGTAATTGTATTGAACAGCACAGGCTTTTTGTGAAAATTTCAAGAATGCTTTCGCGGTGCGGCACAGCCTGCGTACGTTTTGACTTTTCGGGAGCCGGACAGTCGGAAGGCAGCAGCGAAGACCATGATTTTTTTGACTGGGTAAAGGATGCTGCCGGTATATATGAATTTACTAGGAATTGCAGTGAAATAGACAGCGAAAAGATAACCGGGGCAGGTTTCAGTATGGGTGCCGCGGTCTTAATGCATCTTCATTCAGAAAATAAAATAAAATTTTTTAAGCATGTTTATATGGCGCCGGCGGTTGATCTACCGGAAATAATCCCCGGTATTGTAAAAAACGCAAAAGATTACGGAGATTATTTTGATATATGGGGAAACAGGATATCAAAAAAAGCCATACAGGCGGCGATGGATGTTGATCTGTTGTCGCGCGAAACAGAGGAGCTGCCGGAAAGCGCGGTGTTTCATTGTGAGGATGACCAGTCAGTTCCCGCGGATTTTGGGCGCGCATTGTATGAGTTTTTGTCAGAAAACGGCTCGGTTTCAATGCTGAAAATGTATGAAACCGGCGGGCATACTTTTTCTGATGTTGCGGTTCAGGAAGAGCTTTTTAAGGATATTTCGGATTTTGTATGCGGAGGTATTAAGTGAAGAGCCTTAAAAACAGAAAATTAAGAGAGGCGCTTATAAAGCGCGGGGTTTTTTCCGAACATGAAATAATGTTTTTTCTTGAAGAAGGAAAAGAAGCGGTTGAAGAACTTGCTTTGAGGCATAATACAAACGAAGATGAAATACTGATGGCGGAATCCGAAGCGTTTAATGTTCCGTATGTTAATCTATCGGAAAAAAATCCTGAACCTGAAATTGTCACGATGATACCTCAGGAAATATGCATGCGGAAAGAGATAGTGGCTTTTGCGGAAGGAAACGGTATTGTGGAAGCCGCAATGTCCAATCCGACGGATGTCTTTACTATTGACCAGCTTGAAGCGGAGCTGGGAAAAAAAATAAAGCCTTATCTGGCTTCTAAAGGAGCAATATCCAGAAAAATAAATGAATATGTGGACCATTTTAAATCCAGTATGGTTCAGAAGCTGCTTACAGGGGTAAGGGATGAATCTTTTCAGCTGACTAAAAAGATGGGGTTTGAAATCAAAGGCATAGAGGAAGTGGCCGAACAGAAACCTGTTGTAAAAGGCGTAAACCTGATAATTCTCAATGCACTGCTTAAAAGAGCCAGTGATATACATTTGCTGCCCTTAAAAGACACACTTAAAGTGTTTTACAGAGTGGACGGGATCCTTGTCAGGGATCAGGAGTTTCCGGCCGCGATGGCGCCGGCGATAATCACCAGGATAAAAGTTATGTCCCAGCTTAATATAGCCGAGAAAAGGCTGCCGCAGGACGGAAGTTTTCATATTAATATTGAAGGAAGAGAAATTGATTTTAGAGTGTCTGTTATTCCCACCATACAGGGTGAAAAGGCAGTATTGAGAATACTTGATAAAAGCGCCATAATACTCGGGCTGGATCATCTGGGGATCAATGATAATAATCTGAAATGCCTGAAGGAAGTTCTGCTTAAGCCTCATGGAATAATACTTATATCCGGGCCCACGGGAAGCGGGAAAACAACGACTCTTTATTCTTCGCTTGATGCCATAAATAACGGAGAGAAAAACATAACCACTGTTGAGAATCCGGTTGAATACGAGATTGAAGGAATGACCCAGATACAGACCCATGGTGAAATAGGGCTGGATTTTGCGCAGGTCTTAAGGTCTGTACTGAGACAGGATCCTGATGTTATACTTATAGGCGAGGTCAGGGATCTTGAAACAACGGAAATAGCGCTCAGGGCGTCTTTGACCGGACATCTTGTATTTGCCACGGTTCATACCAATGACGCGGCCGCTGCGGTAACAAGGTTTACGGAAATGGGTGCGGAGCCTTATCTGATAGCATCGTCGCTGCGGGCTGTTATGAGCCAGCGTCTTGTCAGGACAATATGCGACAGATGCAGGGAAGAATATGAAATAAGCGGGGAAACATCGCTGAGGCATTTTAAAACAAAAAATATAAAAAAACTTTACCGCGGGCGCGGCTGTATTCATTGTTTTAATACAGGCTACAGAGGGCGGACGGTTATTTCCGAGATCCTGATCATAAATGATGAAATAAGAAATATGATCATAAGCGGAGAATCCTCGGTGAGAATAAAAGAATATTTGATAAATAAAGGAATACGCACGATGTTTATTGACGGAATGGAAAAGGCGATAACGGGAGAAACAACAATTGAAGAAGTGCTTAAAGTGACTGAAGACGCGGAACTGTAGCGCGGTTCAGAAGTGAACGGATAAAAAGGAGGCAATGTGTCTAAAAAAGCCGCGAAAAAAAGCGAAAGAAAGAAAAAAATACAGGAAAAAATACCGTCAGAAAAAGAGATCCTGGGCCTTATAAAAAAAGCAAAAAAGCCCGTGAATATAAAAGATATCCTGGAGGCTTTTAAGCTCTCGAAGACCTGCAGAATGCCGGTAAAGCGGCTATTGAGAGAACTTGCGCGTTCCGGCGGAATACAAAAAGTAAGAAACAAATATATGCCGCCTGACAGCGGTGATACTGTAAGCGGCGTAATACAGGTGAAAAAGGATTTTGGATTTCTGTTGACCGAATCAGGGGAAGACATATTTCTGGGAAGAAACGCGGTCAAAGGGCTTCTGGACGGGGATGAAATAGAAGTATATGTGAAAAGGTCATTTAAAGGCGGTATGGAAGGGGTTCTTAAAAGAATCATAAGCAGGGTAAAGACGCCTGTTATGTGCAGGGTTAAAAAATTCGGGCCGTTTTTTCATGGATATCCCGCAGCAAGAGACGAGCCTGCGATAAAACTGGAGCCGGGCGGATATACGCTGGAACACGGGGATATAGTGCTGGCAAAGATCAGGGGAGATGAAAGAGAACTCAAAGGAGATGTGATTTCAAGGCTTGAAGGAACGCAAAACAAAGAAGTTCTGAAAGACTTTATACTGGCGGCAAACGATATACACAGGGAATTCTCCGATGAAACCGCGGCACAGGCCGAAAAAATGAAAATGGACGTAAAAGAAATCCCCGGAAGATATGACCTTAGAAATGAAACGGTTGTGACCATAGATCCTTTTGACGCCAAAGATTTTGATGATGCGGTATCACTGGAAAAAAGGGACGGCGGTTATATTTTGGGCGTGCATATAGCGGATGTGACCGCGTTTCTTGAAAAAGATTCGGCTATGGATAATGATGCCTATGAAAGAGGGCTTTCGGTTTATCTGCCGGATGAAGTGATTCCCATGCTGCCGGAAAAACTTTCCAATAATATGTGCTCTCTTGTTGAGGGAAAAGAAAGATATACTTTTTCAATATTCATGACAATAGGGAAAAACGGGGATATTAAAAGTTATGAAATAAAGGAAAGCATAATAAAAAACAGCTTAAGGATGAGCTATGAACAGGCACAGGAAATAATAACAGGCAGCGGCGCGGGTTTTCCGGAAAAGGTCAGTGCGATGATCATGAATATGTCGGAGTTAAAGGACATCCTTAAGAAAAATCTGCTGAAAAAAGGAATGATTGACTTTTCACTCGGTGAACCTGTTCTTGTTCTTGATGAAAATAAAGAAGTTATTGATATAAAAAGGAAACAGGGTCTGGATTCGCATAAACTTATAGAATATTTTATGATCTACGCGAATATCTGCGCCGCTGATTTTATAAAGGAAAAAAGCGGAACAGGCATGTTCAGGACGCATCCTTCGCCCGATATGAAGGATATTGAGGATTTTAACAGTTTTGCAAAAGCTCTGGGCCTGGATGTTTTCTTTAATGAGGGCACCAACAGGGAATTTCAAAAAGTTTTTGAAGCCATAAAAAAACATAAAATGAGATATTTTGCGGAAAAACGGCTGTTAAGAGCGATGCAGCTTGCGAAGTATTCGGAAAAGAACCCCGGCCATTTCGGCCTGGGGCTTGAGCGTTATACACATTTTACGTCTCCTATAAGAAGATACGCGGATGTGATTGTTCACAGAATAATCAAGCATTATCTCGGCGTTCCGGGGTATAAAACAGACCCGCATAAATATAAAGAGAATGCGGCGCATATTTCCCTGAGAGAATCCAGATCGGAAAAAGCCGAAAATAATGTGTTCAGAATGTATGCGCTTTTCTTTCTGCGCGGAAAAATAGGGGAAGAAGCAAAGGTGTTTATATCAAGGCTGACGAACAGCGGAATGGTTGTTGAATTTATTGATTATCCGGTTGAAGGTTTTATAAATTTTGAGACGCTTGGTGATTATTATACATTTGATGAGCACAGCCAGAGTGCTTCCGGCAGAAGAACAAAGAAAATTTTCAGGCTTGGTGATGAAATTTCTGCTATAATAGTTTCAATAAAGCCTGAAACACTTAAGATTGAATTGGAGATACCGGGGTGAAAAAAAGATTTTTGTTTTTTTTAAGTATAATTTTTATAACTGTTTTTACGGGGCAGGCAGCGGCTGCATCGGGCGGGGTAACGCCTCCTTTTGATATAGGGGCGGGCACGCGGGTTCAGACCATGGGCGGAGCTTATTCAGCGGGTGCGGAGGACAGCAGCAGTGTTTTCTATAATCCCGCAATGCTGCAGACCCTGAGGAAATATGAAATACAGGGCGCATATATGAATCTTTTTGCGGATACGTTTTATAATTATTTTATCGCAGGCGTTCCCACTCTTGATTTTGGAAGCTTTGGGGTTTCTGTTGTATCTATAGGCACGGATAATATACCGCTTACTGATAATTACGGCGGGGACGCCGGAAGCACATCGCAGCTGCTTTTGGAAGCAATACTGGGATGGGGGAACGTTTTTTTTGACGGACGGCTGTTTGCCGGTGCGGGGCTGAAAATAAATTATCAGTCGCTGTATGATTATAATGACAGCGGATTTGGATTTGATATCGGATCGGTTTATGAGGTTTTTAAGAAAGAGGATTCGTATTTAAGAGCGGGAATCGTTATAAAAAATATAATAGAGCCGGGGATCAAACTTTTAAGCGAAAATAATACGTTTCCCGCAAGATATATTGCAGGGGTTTCTTATGGCAGGATTTTTACGGAAGATATAAGCGGACTGGCAAATCTTGATTTGGAAATACCGGTAAATAAAGGGTTTGAAGCGGCGGCGGGCCTGGAAGCTGAGTTTTTCAGGTCATTCAGCCTGCGGGCCGGGTATAATACGGCAGGTTCTTTTTCGCTTGGAGCGGGAATAAAGGTATTTCAGACAGCAGGCATTGATTACGGTTTTTTTATACAGGAGCTGGGTGTCAGGCATATGCTGTCCCTGAAACTGATGTTCGGGGAAGATATGCTGCAGAAAAGGTCCGAAAAAGAGATTAATGAACAGAGAAAAATAGAAGCCAAAGCGCGTTTAATGGCCGGCCGTGAGCTTAAAAAATTAAGAGAAGAAATAGATGAAATGAGAAAAGAAATACAGAGGGAAACGGTACAAAAAGAGTATTTCAAGGCTTTTCATTATTCAAAAGGACTTGAGGCTTACGGTGACGGCGAACTGCAGATGGCGCTTGAGGAATTTGAAACCGTGAAAAAAGCGGATCCGTCCTATTTAAATACTTCGTATTACAGTTCTTTTATAAAAGGCCTCCTTGACCGTTCGCCGGAAGAAAAATACAGCAATGAAATACTTGAACTTTACAGAAAAGGCGTGAGCAGCTATATGGAAGGGCATTATAAAGCCGCGCGCGATTACTGGAATAAAATACTTGAAATAGATCCGTATAATAAACTTGCGATAGAAAACCTGAGGGATGTAAGCCGTATGCTGCGGGAAATAGAGGGGCGCGGACAGTGAAATTAAAAAATAAAAATCTTGCGGAATATTCTTTTGTTTATCCCGCAAAAACTCCTTATGTTAATGACGTTAAAAGCAGATTTGTGGAAATATGCAAAGAAAACAATTTTTCCTATAAGGATATGAATAATATACTTATAGTAATTGATGAAGTCTGCGCCAATATAATAAAACATGCCTACCGCGACAAAGAAGGGGATATGGCGTTTGAAGTTGTGATCAGGAAAAAAGGCATGTATATGACAATCATAGACAAGGGCCGTTCTTTTAACTGGTATGCCTTTAAAACGCCGAATATAAACAGATATGTGAACATAGGAAAAAAAGGCGGGCTGGGGCTCTGGATAATAAGAAAACTTACCAATAAGAATGATTATAAAACCACTGAGCGCGGGAATGAACTTACACTGGTTAAATATCATACAAAACCGTCTCTTGCCGCAAGAGCCGCGGAAATGTTCAGGCCGAGCCGAAGCATAAAAGAAAAATTCATATTTACGGCCAGTATTTTTATTTTTCTTCTGATAGGCGGGGTATATTTATATTTTCTCGAATCGGAAAAACAGGGCCTGAAAGAAAAATTCATGCTGTATAATGCGGAAATGGTGCAGAGTCTGTCCCAAAGCACTGCCGGGCATCTCCTGAAATCAAATTATCTTCCGGTGATAAGTCTTTTAAAGGAAATAAAAGAGAATAACAGCAGTATTGACGAAATTTACATACTGAATAACGATGGGTTTGTGGTTGCGCATAACAACGCGGAAATGCTTTATAAAGAAAAATCCCTTCCGGCTGAACGGACAGGCTCAGCTGTGGTTGACGAGGTGCGTGTTCTTTTTTACAAAGAAAAAAACGGGGAAGCAATGAGGTTTGTGGAGCCTCTTTATTTTCAGGGCAGGGATCTCGGCGAGCTGCATCTTTATATATCCGCGGAAAGCATGAGCGGAATATTTAAGGGGAAAAGGGTTAATTACTGGATTGCTCTGGGTGTGATCTTTGTCGTGGCTGCGCTGGGTATTTATTTCCTTATAGGCCTGATAACGGGGCCGATCAACTCGCTGCGCGAGGGAGTGATGGCGATAGGCGAGGGCCGTCTTGACCACAGGATCGAAATGGAGGGCGAGGATGAGTTTTCGCAGATAGCAAATGCCTTTAATGATATGGCGAAAAAATTTAAAGGCGCACAGGCGTCTTTGATAGAACAGGAAAGAGTGCAGAAGGAAATTGCGGTGGCAAAAGAAATACAGCATACTCTTCTGCCGAAAGACATACCGGATACAGGAGGTTTTGACATAGCTTCGCTTTACCGGTCGGCAAAAGATGTAGGCGGCGACTATTATGACATAATGAAAGTAACTCCGGGCCATATAGGCGTTATGGTGGCGGATGTTGCGGGAAAAGGCGTTCCCGGGTCCCTGGTTATGACAATAACCAGAACAGCGGTAAGACTGGTTGCGCAGGGCAATAAATCCGCGAGAAATGTTCTTGTCAAAGTGAATAATTTTGTTAAAGAAGACATGAAAAAAGGAATGTTTGTTACCGCGTTTTATCTTGTTCTTGACTCTATCAGCAGGAAAATAAATTTTGCTTCAGCCGGACACGATCCTCTTCTTCTGTACCGCGCCAAAGAAGAAAAAGTATACTGGGTGAAACCAAAAGGGTTTCCGCTGGGCATAAGCCTTCCTGATGAAAGTCTTTTCGGAAAAGTAATGGTGGAAGAGTCGCTGAAACTGAGAAAAGACGATATGCTCCTGGTTTATACCGACGGTATAACAGAAGCAATGAACGGACAAAGGGAGCAGTTCGGCGAAAAAAGATTTGTGGCGGCAGTGAAAAAGTACGGCAGATTCTCTTCCGCTGAATTTATAGAAAAACTGGATGAGGAAATAAAAGGATTTACAAAAGGCTACCCGCAGAACGACGATATTACGATAGTCGCAATAAAAGAAAAGAAAACAGACAATGCCGTACTCAAGAAGATTGAAAGGGATATATTAAAGCTCAGAAAAAAAGGAATGAAAAGCAGGGAAATTGAGAAAGAACTCGGAATAGATATGAAAGCGTTTAAGAAGATAAAAGCACAGAAGAAAGCGTCAAAAGGCGGGAAAAGAACGGCATTGAGATATCTTGCGTTTGAAGAGAAAAAAGAACTGATGAAAAAAGTCATAGAGCACCCGGAGTGGAGTATTCCTGATTTTGCCAGAAAAATGAGCAAAACCTTCGGAAAGAAAATAGACGTAAAACTTATTGAAAATGAATTTAAGAGAGTAAATCTTTCAAATGTATCAAAAAGAAAAAAATATTCAAACGAACGAAGATAATACAGGCGGAAAAAAGCAAAACGCCCCTGCCGCGAAACATAACCGGCGCAATCCCGCATATTTACGTCTGCCGCCGCGGATGATATTTAAAATAGGCTTTATTTTTGAATGCATTTGATATAGAATAAATTTCAAAGCAATAACTCTGAAATACCGCGCCGGAAAAAATTAACGGATAAAGTTGATTTTCAGGGGCGGATCATAAATAAACGGAGAGAAGATGATACGAAAACTGGATTTTAACAGCAGCAGAAAAAAAGTGTTCCGCGTTATATCTGATGCGGATAAAATGGATATGTCTGTTCCGGAATCGATTATAAAGATATCTGAGGATGTAAGAAAGAACGGGGATAAGGCCCTAAGGAAATATACAAAGAAATTTGACGGAACAGAACCCGGGGATCTGAAAGTGCCTGCCGAAACCATAAAAAAGTCATATTCCAAAATTGATAAAAGCGTTGTTCCCGCAATGAAAAAAGCGGCAAAGAATATAAAAGATTTTCATAAGATGCAGATGGACAATATAAAAGGCTATGTTTACAGGAATAAGGGCTATACCATTGAACAGAAATATATTCCGGTTGAGTCTGCGGGGCTCTATATACCCGGAGGACAGGCTCCTCTTTTTTCTACTGTTTTTATGGCCGCGATACCCGCTGTTATTGCGGGAGTAAAAAGAATATGTATTGTATCGCCTCCCAGGTATGAAGGGGAAGTAAATCCTTATGTTCTGGCTGCCGCGGATATGACCGGGGTCAAGGAAATATACAGAGCAGGCGGCGCTCATGCCATGGCGGCGCTTGCTTACGGGACGCGGACGATCCCCAAAGTAAATAAAGCCGTTGGTCCGGGCAATATATATTCAACCATGGCAAAAAAACATCTTCTGGGCGAGTTCGGCATAGATGCCTTAAACGGCCCGTCCGAAGTGACAATAGCAGCTGATGATTCTGCTGTTAAAGAATATGTGCTCTATGACCTGCTTGCTCAGGCGGAGCATGTCAACGGACATTCTCTTCTTGTTACGGATTCCGGCGCGCTGCTCGGGTTTATTGAAAAAGAGCTTAAAAGCAGGATGAAAACCATGCCCATGGACGTGATTCTGGTTAAAGTGAATAAAATGGATGATGCGGCTGAGATAATTAATTTTAAAGGGCCCGAACATTTAAGTGTTTTTGTTAAAAATGACAGGGAATTTATAAAAAAAATAACAAATGCACCGGCTGTTTTTGCCGGGAATCTATCCGCGGTTGCGTTCGGAGACTACATGGCCGGCGCGAATCATATACTGCCCACTAACGGAACATCAAAGTTCTTTTCCGCGCTGTCTGTGCTGGATTTTATAAAACATACTCATATTGTCAGATGCAGAAAAGAAAGTCTTGAATATTACGGAGAAGATGCGGAAAAAATGGCATCCACGGAAACACTGATGAACCATATGATGAGCATCAAAGTCAGGAGAGAAAATGGACGAACAAAGAAAAGAAATAAAAGGCCTTAAACCGTACGAGCCTGTTCTTTTAAAAACAAAATATAAACTTGACGCGAATGAAAACACGTATGATATTCCGCGGGAAGTGAAAAGAAAAATTATTAAAGCCGCCGGAAAAACAGCTTTTAACAGGTATCCTGATCCTTTGTGCAGGGATCTGAAAAAGGCTCTGGCAAAGAAAATGAAACTTACACCGGAATACATAGCAGTCGGCAACGGTTCGGATGAACTTATATCATGCCTGATGCAGTCGTTTGTATCTGAAGGGGACCGTGTGGCAATACCGGTTCCTAGTTTTGAAGTGTATGAGATTACCGCGAAAATCGCCGGGGCAGCAGCGGTTAAAGTGCCTTTGACGGAGAATTTTGACCTGGATGAAAAAATGATGCTGAGGGAAGCTGCGAAGAAAAGAACAAAACTGACTGTTTTGGGATATCCGAACAATCCCACCGGCAATTGTTTCTCCCGCAGGAAGATAGAAAGAATGATTTCCGCGGCGCGCGGTATTGTTGTTGTTGATGAGGCGTATTTTGAGTTCTGCGGAAAAACTTTTTCTGATATGGTGAAAAAAAACAGAAATGTCGTTGTTTTGAGAACGTTTTCCAAGGCTTTCTCCATGGCGGGTCTGAGAGTGGGTTATATGGCTGCGCCGCCTGAAATAGTGTCTGTTGTAAATAAAGTCAGAATGCCTTACAATATAAACAGTATTTCCCAAAAGGCTGCGGTTATTGCTCTGGAAAACACAGAGCTGATGCAGGACAGCATATATAAAATAATAAAAGAAAGAGAGCGCATGGCCGGGCTTATAAAAGAAAAATACAAAACCGCCGGCAGCGACGCTAATTTTATTCTTGTGAAAGTAAGAAATGCGGCAAAAGCAAAAAAACTTTTTGAAAAGCACAGCATATCGGTCCGGACATTTTCTTTTCCGGCGCTTAAAGGATATATACGCATAACAGTAGGAAAACCCGCGGAAAACAGAGCGGTTATGAAGATTCTGGAAAAAGGCATCTGAAATATGTACGGGAGGAACGAATGAAAAAAAAGGCAAAAGCAATGACCGGAAAAGGCAGAGTGAAAAGAAAAACAAAAGAAACGGAAATAGACATAACCTTGAAAATTGACGGCAGAGGCAAATACAGCATTGATACAAATGAGCCTTTTCTGACGCATATGCTGGAACAGCTGTCCAGGCACAGCGGAATAAGCATGAAAATAAAAGCAGCCGGGGATGTTGAGATTGATTCGCACCATCTTGCGGAAGATACGGGAATTGCCCTGGGGATGGCGGTAAATGAGGCATTGGGTGATAAAAAAGGCATAAAAAGGTTCGGTTCCGCCGGCATTCTTGACGAGGCCCTTGTAAGAGTGGCTCTTGATATTTCAGGACGGCCGTATGCTGACATAAATATGGATCTAAAAGTACAGAGAATAGGCAGTTTTGACACGGAGCTTGTAGAGGAATTCTTTAAAGGCTTTGCTTCGGGGGCCGCGCTCACTCTGCATATTGACCAGCTTAAAGGAAAAAATACTCATCATATAATAGAAGCGGCTTTCAAAGGGCTTGCTGTTTCTCTGCGCGAAGCTGTTGCTGTGTGCGGGGATTCGGCCGCAAGTACAAAGGGAAGAATAGGAAAATGAAAAAGGTTGCGGTTATAGATTACGGAATGGGAAATCTTCACAGCGTGGTAAAGGCGCTTGAAAATAAAGATGTGCCCGTAAAAGTCGTATCAACAGGCAGCAGCCTGAAAAACTGCGCGGGAATAGTGCTTCCCGGAGTAGGGGCATTCGGGGATGCGGTAAAAGAGATAAAAAAAAGAAAGTTTTACACTGCTGTAACCGAAATGGTGAAATCCGGAATTCCCATACTCGGCATATGCCTGGGCATGCAGCTGCTTATGGAAAAAAGCAGGGAGTTCGGCGAGCATAAAGGATTTGGATTCATAAAAGGATCTACGACCGCGTTCAGAGGAAAGATAAAGGTTCCTCACATGGGCTGGAATTCAATAGAAAAAAGAAAAAGCGATCTTATTTTAAAAGGCATAAAAGATAAAAAACCGGCTTATTTTGTTCATTCGTATTATGTGAGGCCCGCGGATGAGCGGGATGTGTTGACAGTGACAGAGTACGGCAAAACATTGTTTACATCGGCAATATCACGTGATAATGTATATGGTTTTCAGTTTCATCCGGAAAAAAGCGGCGAGGAAATGCTGAAAATATACGAAAATTTTTATAAAATTTGCGGCAGGTGAGGTGAATATGCAGATATTACCGGCAATTGATATAAGAAAAGGAAAATGTGTGAGACTGATAATGGGTGACGTGCGGGACGAGACCGTTTATTCAAAAGAACCCGTTGAAATGGCTAAACTCTGGCAGATTAAGGGCGGGAGAATCATACACGTGGTGGATCTTGACGGGGCCCTTACCGGACGGGCGAAAAATATGGATATTATTTTAAAAATAATAAAATCACTGAGGGTGAATGTTCAGGTCGGGGGCGGGATACGCTCCGAAGAAACAATAAAAAAGTACCTTAAAGCCGGCGCAAAGCGCGTTATTTTATCCACGTCGGTTATTTCAGACAAGGATTTTTTTGACAGCATTCTTGAAAAATACAAAAATGAAATAGTCGTGGGCGTGGATGCAAAAGACGGGTTTGTTGCGGCCAAAGGATGGAAGGATATAACCAAAATAAAGGTTCTTGATTTTATAAAGGACCTTGAGGAAAAAGGGGTAAAAAGAATAGTTTATACGGACATTAACAGGGACGGTGTTTTAAAAGGGCCGAACATTAAAGGCATAACCACGGTTTTAAGGAATACGTCCATGAAAGTAATAGTATCGGGCGGTATAACAAGAATGAAAAATCTTGAAAGACTTGCCGAACTTAATAAAAAGTACGGCAATATAGAAGGTATAATAATAGGAAAAGCTCTTTATACAGGGAAAATAGAACTCAAAGAAGCTATATCGATGCTGAGGGAACTGAAATAATGCTTATGAAGAGAATAATTCCCTGTCTGGATGTCAGCAAGGGGCGCGTGGTAAAAGGAATTAATTTTCTTAACCTGAAAGATGCGGGCGATCCGGTGGAGGCGGCCGTAAGATACAATAAAGCAGGGGCGGATGAAATTGTTTTTCTGGATATAACCGCTTCCCACGAGAAAAGAAAAACAATAATTGAGGTTGTCAGAAAAACAGCGGAAAAAGTATTTATACCTCTTACGGTGGGAGGCGGAATAAGCACCGCGGACGACATGGAGGAAATACTTAAAAGCGGAGCCGATAAAATATCGGTGAATACAGCCGCGGTTGTTAAGCCGGCGCTTATAGAAAAAGGCGCGAGGAAATTCGGACGGCAGTGTATTGTGCTGGCGGTAGACGCCAAGAAAAAAAGAAAAGGCAGATGGGAAGTGTATACCCACGGCGGAAGGAAAAACACGGGTATGGACGCGGTGAAATGGATAAAAGAAGGCGTGCGGCTCGGAGCGGGAGAAATACTGCTTACAAGTATGGATGCGGACGGGACAAAGTGCGGATATGACCTGGAACTGACAAGAGCGGTTTCCGAAAAGGTGAAAGTTCCTGTTATCGCTTCGGGAGGCGCCGGAGGGCCCGAACATATGCTTTCGGTGCTTAAAGAAGGCAGAGCAGATGCGGTTCTGGCGGCTTCCATATTTCATTATAAAGAATACAGCGTAAAGAAAGTGAAACAGTATCTGCGGGACAATGGAGTTGAGGTTCGACTGTAGAAATGTTAAGTTTGCCTGGTGTGTTGTTTCATAAGAGTTGCATTGAGTTGTATTTGCGGGTTATAATAATAATCAATAAGGTATGCTATATTTAAAAGGAGATAAAATGATTAATTCTATAGAAGTAAGTAATTTTAGATGCTTATATTATATTAATCAGAAACTTAATGATTTTCAAGTTCTTATAGGAGCAAATGCCAGCGGTAAAACCACATTTATTGATACAGTGAGTTTCTTGTCTGACATAGTGAAATTCGGAATTGATGAGGCTGTAGAAAAAAGATCATCGAATTTCTTAGATCTGACTTATTTAGGGAAAGGTGGAGATATTGAGCTTGGAATAGTACTTGAATTGCCGAAAAAAATCATAGAAAAATACCATGATAAAAATTATAAATATATAAGATATGAGATTAGAGTAGGATTGGACGAAGAAACCCAACAGCATTCTATTATTGAAGAGTCGGCTTTATTGCTGAAGGAAGATGCATTACAAAACAACCGAGTGCAAAAAGAGTTGTTTCCTGCGCTTGCGGAAAAGCCAAAAACAATACTAAACAAGAAATATCAACCAAAGAGCTGGAGACGTGTTTTTAGAAAAAGGCCTGGTGGTAATGATAATTTTTATGATGAAACACAAGAAAGATCAGGAAAAGGATGGATGCCTTCTTTTAAGTTTGGTATTAAAAAGGCTGCATTAAGTAATTTGCCTGATTATGATAAAAAATTTCCCGCTTCTATCTGGCTAAAAGAGTTTTTGATGGAAGGTATACAAATATTTGTTTTGGAAAGTCTTAATATCAGAAATCCCAGCCCTCCTGGACAAACAAAAAAATTCAAACCTGATGGATCAAATCTACCGTGGGTCATAGAAGAGTTGAAAAAGAATAATTCTCGATACGAGGCCTGGATTAATCATATTAAATTAGCCTTACCGGATATTGTCGGAATTGATATAATCGAAAGACCTGAAGATAAACACAAATACATAAGTGTCAAATATGAATGCGGAGCAAAAGTGCCTAGTTGGCTGGTTTCTGATGGCACTTTGAGGTTGTTGGCATTAACCCTGCCGGCTTATATCAATGAAATAAAAGGATTATTCCTCATTGAAGAACCGGAAAACGGGATACATCCTAAAGCGATGGAAATTGTTTATCAATCGTTGTCGTCAGTATATAATGCGCAAGTGTTATTAGCGTCTCATTCTCCGGTTGTTTTAAGTATGGTAAAACCCAAAGATGTATTATGTTTCGCTAAAACAGAAACAGGCACTACAGATGTGATTAATGGTGCGGAACATCCGAAATTAAAAGATTGGAAATCTAAAGCGGTATTAAGTGATTTATTCGCTGGAGGGATTCTTGGGTGAAGGACCTGCTGATTGTTTGCGCAGATAAAGACGCAGAACTTTTGTTCAAAGGCTTGTTGCCAAGGATGAAAACTATAGAAGGCTACGAAAATATTGAATATGAAATAATTGCTCATCCTTATCATGATTCGGGGATTGCTCACAATGTTTCGGAATTTGTCAGACCCTTTATTACAACTCATAAGTTTTTGTTGGTTGTTTTTGATTATGAAGGTTGTGGTATGGAAAATGAGGATGAAAACTCTGTGGAGTTATTAATAAAAGGAAAGTTAACTGAGAATGGCTGGCGTGATAGAAATGCAGTGGTGGTGATTAAACCGGAACTTGAAGAATGGATTTGGGTGAATGAAGTACATTTAAGAGCTATTTGTGATTATCAAGAACTGAGTAGCATATATCAACTTTTAAATGAAAATGGTTTTTGTATGAGGAATGAAGAAAAACCTCAAAGGCCTAAAGAAGCATTTGAATACATACTTAGGTATACGGAAACGCCTAGATCTTCAAATTTATTTGCGAATGTTGCTTCTCGGGCAAGTTATCAAAGATGTAAAGACGTATCTTTTAAAAAATTTCTAGACTATATGAATAAATGGTTCAAAAATTCCTGATTAAATTAATTGATAGGAGGATGTGAAATGGAATTTGATATTAACGCTCTGAAGTTTGACGAAAAAGGGCTGATTGCGGCAATCGCCAGGGACGACAATACAGGAGATGTTCTTATGCTGGCCTGGATGAATAAAGAAGCGCTTGAGAAAACCCTGGAAACACGCAAGGTTCATTATTACAGCAGATCAAGAAAAAAACTGTGGTTCAAAGGGGAATCATCGGGGAACGTGCAGGAGCTTAAAAAAATATATATTGACTGCGACAAAGATGCGGTTCTTATGGAAGTCAACCAGATCGGAGGCGCGGCGTGTCATACAGGAATGAAGTCCTGTTTTTATACGGAGATTACCGGGGACGGAAAACTCAAAGAAATCGGGGAAAAAGTTTTTGATCCGGAAGAAGTTTACGGTAAAAAGGAGTAAGTATGGTCTGCTTTACAAAAAAACAGGTTGTTGAACTTTCCCGGAAATATAATGTAATACCGGTTTACAGGGAAATACTGTCGGACCTTGAAACACCGATGTCCGCTTATCTGAAAATAGACAACCCTGAATATTCTTTTCTGCTTGAAAGCGTGGAAGGCGGCGAAAATACCGCGAGATACTCTTTTTTGTCAAGGAAGCCGGCGGGTATTATCCGATATGAGAACGGCAGAATATATTCCGCAATAGACGGAAAAAAAGAAGAATTTGAAACATCCGACCCTCTTGGATACATGAGCGGAATATTTAAAAAATACAAAGCCGCGCCCGTGGAAGGGCTGCCTGCAAGAGGCGGAGCCGTTGGATATATAGGATATGACATTGCGAAACTTTACAATAAGGTGCCGTCCGGAGTTAAAAAGGATGATCTTAAATGGCCGGATATGTTTTTTATGCTTACCGGCGTTATGATGATATTTGATCATGTTTATCACAAGATAAAGGTTATGAGCTGTATTTTTGTCCGGGACGGCGACAAAAAAAAAGATATAGAAGCAAAATATGAAAAAGCCGTTAAAACAATAGATTCCATAATAAGAAATATAAAAAAACCGTTTGTGCCCGCGGCCGGAGAAAAAAGAGCCCGCAGGCCGCTGATAAGGCACCATGTCAAAAAAGAGGATTTCAAGGAACAGGTCAGAAAAACGGTTGAACTTATAAAAAACGGCGAAGCGATCCAGGTTGTTCTGTCCCAGAGGTTTTCCGCGCCTTATGAAGGGGACCCCGTGAATATTTACAGATGCCTCAGGGCTGTTAATCCGTCTCCTTATATGCATTTTATCAGAATGGGAAAAAAAGTAATAATAGGGGCTTCTCCCGAGGTTATGATAAAAGTAGAAAACAGGAAAGCAATGGTAAGGCCGATTGCGGGAACCGCGAAAAGAGGAAAAACAGCCGAAGAAGATGCGGTTCTTGAAAAAAAACTGCTCAGCGACGAAAAAGAACGGGCTGAGCACGTTATGCTTATTGATCTGGGAAGAAATGATATAGGAAAAGTATCAAAGACAGGAAGCGTTAAAATACAGGATCTTATGGCAGTGGAAAAGTATTCTCATGTTATGCATATGGTGTCAAATGTAACGGGTATGCTCAGCTCCGGGAAAGACGCACTGGATGCCTTTGCCGCCGCTTTTCCCGCGGGCACGGTAAGCGGAGCGCCGAAGGTCAGGGCCATGCAGATAATAGAAGAAATGGAAAAAACAAAAAGAGGGCCGTATTCGGGAGCGGTAGGATATATCAGCTACGGCGGAGTGCTTGACACCTGCATTTCTCTGCGTACAATTTATTATGACGGCAATAACAAGAAGGCGTATATGCAGGCAGGCGCGGGAATAGTTGCGGATTCAAATCCGGAATACGAATATAAAGAATCCCTTAATAAAGCCGAAGCTGTATTTAAAGCCCTGCGAATGGCAGTTGAAAGAGATGAACTTTAAATCCGTATATTACGGAAGAGGTATCAATGAAAAAAAATAAGAAAAAAAACAGCGTTGTTGTTGTGGACAATTATGATTCTTTTACGTTTAATATTGTCCAGTATATCGGAGAGTTTGCCGGCAGCATAAAAGTATTCAGAAATGATGAGGTTTCGGCGGCGGATATAGAAAAAATAAATCCGTCTCATATTGTCATATCCCCGGGGCCTTCCTGGCCCGTAAATGCGGGTATTTCAAAGGAAACAGTAAAACATTTTATGGGGAAAATACCCCTGTTGGGCGTATGCCTCGGGCACCAGTGTATTGTGGAGGCCCTTGGCGGCCGGATAAAAAGAAACAAGAATATTATGCACGGGAAAGTTTCCGGCGTTTATCATGACGGAAAAGGCGTATATAAGGGGATAAAAAATCCTTTTACGGCGACAAGGTATCATTCGCTTGTTGCGGATAAAAGAACACTGCCGGCGGAACTGGTTGTAAGCTCAAGGACCAAAGCGGGCGAAATAATGGGTGTAAGGCATAAAAAGTATAAACTTGAAGGCGTTCAGTTTCATCCGGAATCAATACTTACTGAACACGGCATGGAAATAATAGGAAACTTTCTGTCAATGCGGGAGGAAAAATGAAAAAAATAATATATTCGGCAGTGTTTGTTTTTCTTGTATATGGTGCTGTTAGTGCGGCTGAAGAGGTGCTGTATCCGAAGCAGAAAATGCAGGCTTCGCCGGTGCCGGCGGAGGAAGCTGCGGCGGAGAATACGCCGGCGGAAACCGCTGATGAAACAAAAGATGCGGAAACCGGGGAAGAGGCGGAACTGCCGCCGGAAAAAGACAGTGCGGATGAAACCGAAGAGGCATTAAACGAAAAAGAAATTGAGGAAAAGAAAACAAATGTTCCCGGAAGTATCAGTTTTGACAATAGCGAGCCCGATGTTGTTGTTTTGAAATGGACAGATACCGGCACGGAAGAGGTTTATTACAATGTGTTCAGGAAAAAAAGCGAAGATGAGAATTTCAGTCTTCTTAATAAGGAGCCTTTTCCGGAAACCGAATACAGGGATGAAGAAATAGAGTTTGAAACAGAGTATGTTTATTATCTGGAAGCAGTAAATGAAGAAGGGGAAAGAGAAAGCTCAAAGGAGTTTTCTTTCATAACAAAAAAACTGAACCTGCCTGCTGTCCCCGGGGGATTTAAAACATACCAGGATGTAGAAAAGGTTATTCTGCGCTGGTCGGGATCTTCTTCGGGAACGTTTCCTTTGTCCGGGTATAATATATACAGGGGCAGAACTCCGGAAAACCAGGAGTTTCTGAAATTCGTTGAAAAAACAGAAACAGCTTATACGGATGAAGATGTAGAGCCGGCTATAAAATATTATTATGCGATGTCAGCTCTTGACAGCAGGGGAAACGAAACTCCGAAAACCGAGGTTTCAGAGATTGTTCCGTTCCCCAAGCCCAGAACGGGCCTTATACTTATGCCTACCGCTTACAGAAATAATATCAAAGATAATTTCGGATTTAATGCGGATGTTTACTTTAATTATTATATAGGTTCTATTTTCGGCGAGTATGATTCAATGGTTTTCGGAAAAGGAACGGATACATTCGGAAAAATAGGATTATGGTTATTAACCGCTGATATGAAATTCACAGCCGTAAATGAATACGAAGAATATCCGTCAGCGGGGCTGGGATGGATGGTTTCCATGATGATTCAGGACAGTCTGGGCGGAAGCTCCGAAACCACGGGAGGCAGTGTCCGGTTTTCTGATTCGTTTTTTGTGGGGCACAGTTTATACGGCGTGCTCAGCAAAAAAATACTGAATGAAACATTTGTGCATGCGGGATATACGGCAGGATTCGGGGACCCGCAGAGATATGATGAGCCTGAAGGTGCGGAAAGCGCAAAAAGTATATGGCAGGCGCCGGGTATGACCGTATTTTTTCCTTATTTAACATCTTATAAACAGGATATTAATAATTATTCCGACACAGCGTATTTTCTGGGCATAAACACAACAATATTCGGGGATATGGGCATAAAAATGGAATATATAGTTCCTGTCACGATCAATGATAATATGTTTCTGCCGGATCAGTACATAATTAATACTTATATAGACAGGTTCCTGAATTTCAATTTTTCCTATTATAAATACGATGAAGGATATGCCTGGCTGGGATATATAGCGTTTAGATTTTCTGTTTACCCGAACCCCTATAATTAAAAAAAAAACAGAATACTGCGGCAGAGTGTATGCCGGCATTATTGTTATAAAGGATAAAAAATGGATGCGATGAAAAAAGAAAATAAAATATTCCGCGGCGGAGCAAATATATGATATGCCCCTGCTGCGGAGCCGAGGAAAAAGATCTGTCTGAAAAGTGCAGTATGTGCGGGGAGGATATTGACAGGGAAAGGTTCTATGAAATAAATATAAGAAAAGGGGATGAGTTATTGCTGAAAGGGAAACCTGAAGCAGCCGCGGCTTTTTATAAAAAAGCCGCTGAATTTGTGGATGACAGGGCTGAAGTATATATAAAAGCCGGAACCGCTCTTATGAAAAAAAACGACAAGTCAGCCGCATCCATGTATCTGAAAGCGCTGAAGTTTGATTTTTACGACAGCAGCGTGCACAGCCTTTTGATAAATCTTTATGATAAATTCGGAAAAACCCGGGAGCTTAAACAGTGGTATGAACAAAACAGGATGTATATGGATGAAGAGTTTATTGAAAAACAGCTTGCGATAATAGAAAACACTTTCAGATTTAAGAATGATGAAAGTATGAGAAAAGAATATGAAGTGCTGGAGAAAAACAGGAGCCATGGCTTCGTGGAAAGCATAAAAAGGTACGGAATATTAAACGGGGTCATAGGGGTTACCATACTGCTTATAGCGGCGGGTTATATAGGGCAGTATTTTTTTAAGGCGGACATGTCGTTTTTATTTATGTTTGCGGCCTTCTTTTTCTTTACGGCTGCCGCTGCGGTGTTTACTTTCAGGCGTCTGACCGTCAAAAAAAAGAAAAAACAGGGAAAACACAGCCTGAAAGAGTATCTTTCGGAGTTTGATATTGATGATAAGGAATAAAAGATATCAGTTCAGGATGGATCTCATCACGGAAAGATGCTCCACTAAGGGGAGCTTAACCAGAAACAGCGCGTAAGATTCCAGTTTCCCGAAAAGAAAAGATTCCACCAGCGCTGTATGATAATTAATGACATCGGTTAATGTAAGTTTGTTCAGCATATTCATAAAAAGATACAAAGGTATTGCCGCCGCAGACATAAAAATAAAGGCCCCCAGCGCTCTGTCAATAAAAGTAAGCTTGAAAAAATCAAAAAAACGGGCCGCTGTGATTGCCGCAAAAACGATGATGCAGCTGCCGAGAAGAAAGAGAAGTGTGTAGGAAAGCAGCAGCCGTTTTTCTTCGCTTTCCATAAATGTGAGTGCGCGTGAAAATTCCGTATAGCCGATATTTGCGGTTATAATACCGGTAAAAAAAGCAATAGGCACTATAATGAGATAAATGCCTCTTAATTTCCACCCTATCGCAAAAAAAAGAAATAAGGTGATTATCAAAAAAATATCAATGTAATTCATCACAGCTCCCTGATTTTTTTTAATAATAACATAAAAAAGAGAAAACTAAAAATAAAATATACACACCCGGCGCGGTTTTTTCGCTGAATCGCAGCCCCTGCATAAACAGACCGCG
>CAYTNY010000017.1:0-34840 GCA_964439215.1 uncultured Spirochaetia bacterium | reverse complement strand
CTCCAAGAGTATGTAACAGGCATAATACAGCCTGTAACATACTCTATCCTCTCCCGTAGAGGGAGAGGGGGGAACAGGGATCAGGAAATAATAAATAAAGAAAAATAGGATAGCCGGGTACTTAAAGGCTTGGATGATTAGATGGTTGGCTGTTCGCAGTTCCCAAAACTCAAAACCCAAAACTCAAAGCTCAATGTTTCATGTTTCAGGTTTTCTACTCCCTTTTCGCTGCCATCACAAGCCGGAACTCCGCGGTTTTTTCGGGGTGTTTTACGGCAAGTTCTCTTAAATAGTCCATTCTTTTTACAGCGGCGAAAATACCTTTGTTTTCATATAAAAACGGATACTCAACTATTCTTGCCCAGAAACATACTGTTTTTGAATAACCCGGAGCAAGTGCGGCAAACCAGGTGACCAGGTCCGTGCCGCTGTCGTAGCTGCAATCATTGTCGCATCCGATATATACCGTATGCGCGGGCAGCGTGTCCCATATATCAACTTCCAGGTCTTCGGCCGACGCGGTGCTTGTAACCGTGATGCAGAATGTTATTGTATCATTTATATACGCCCCGATGACATTTACAGATTTCTCCGATATTATACCGGGATAAAACTCAAAGGCTCCAATATCAGTAGTACTATTGTAAGGTCTTGAATTACCGTCAAAATCATCCGATGGCGCGCCGGTATTTGTACCAAGATCAAGGCATTTTTCAGAATCCGGCGAGAGCCTCAAATTCGGGCTGGATGTAGATGCACTAATCACCTCATCCGCGGTGGGGTCATACTGGCATCCCGTGCCATAGCCTGTCCCGCCGGGATCGCTGATTGCACTGTAAGTAATATCGCCCCAGCGCGTTGAATCAAGATTTGCTATATCCGAAGTATTGCTTAAAAACAGGCAGTTTACTATTTTTGCGTTACTGTTTGTGTTTGCACTGGACGATGTCCTGTAAGCCTCGTTATTGTTAAAGAATGTACAATTCATAAGATTAAAATTTATTGCCACATTATTTCCGTCGTCATACAGCGCTCTTCTTGTCCCCGTAAAATTCCTTAGTATACAGTTTGTCAAATCGTACGGATGTGTATTATTTCCGCTGTTGTATGCCAGGCCGTCACAATACTGAGTCCCGATTATTTCCGTCCTTGTAATTGTCACCTGTGTTGTTGCGCTTCCATTCCAGTCGCCCTGGTGCGTTATAATATTATTATTCGTTGTAGATGTTCTCGTAAGTATACATTGATCAATAGTAAGATTCGGATTTATATCGCCGGAACCTCCCCTCACCAATAAAATAACATGTCCTCCGCTTGAACTGGAGTGATCCATTACCACGTTTGAAATAGTCCAAGCAGGATACGTACCGCCAAAACTTGTAATCTGAAGTGTGGGGCTGCTGTTATCCGCGCCGTCCCAGGTGAATTGCTGCCCTGCCTGTGAAGTGATATTCACGGATTTGCCTCCGGAAACAGCAAGATTCTCCGCTATATTGCTGTGCAGCTCCAGAGTATCCCCTGAAGATGCCTCATTATAAGCTGTCTGTATTGATGTATAATCACATCCTGAAGGGCATATAGAATACGTTGCCGCACGAGCCACTGCGCTGAAACACAGAACAACCGCAGCCGCAGCAATAAGACGCCTTGCCCATCCACTCTTGGCAATTTCAGTTTTTTCCGGTTTCACACCATACATTCTCCATAAACTCCTTTCAAAATACCTTACTTAAAAAACAGACTAAAATTCATACAATAATCCTTCCTTTTTATACCGTCTTACTGCGTATCCGGAGCTTAAAAAACTATTTTTATAATTTTCTTCTGTTCCTGCACTTGCATACACGCTTTCCACTCCCCACGGCGTGTGAACGGTCTGGAACCTTGCGGCAAGCACCCAGAAACAGACCTGCCCCGAGGCGCCGGGCGGAACATCATTAAACTCCCAGCTTATAACCCTGCAGTTGTCGTCAGGACTGCCGGCACAATCACCGTTCGTATATGTTACGGGGCCGTCGCAGTTTTCCGTACACCATAAAAAATCCATGGGCCCGGGTATGGTGTCCCATATATTAAAATTCGCCTGATTTTCCCCGACATTGGTAAACTCTATACAGTACTGAACAGTATCGCCCAAAGGCACCTGGTCCTTATCCTGCGTCTTGACAAGTTCAACCGCATTCTCCCAAGTCTGCGTTATGGTAGGCGTCGGTGTATTTGTCGCCGTAAGTGTTGCGGTCAGGGTATGCGTCAGTGTTATGGTATAAGTGCTTGTCACGGTATAATTCGTGGGATACTGCGTCGGACTGTGGGTGTATGTGGGTATTCTTGTTTTTGTGGGAGTAACCGTAAGGGTAGGAGAAAACGTTATTGTAGGCGAATTCGTATGGGTCATTGTTATTGTATACGTCGGCGACATTGTTTCCGTAAATGTAAATGTCCCCGGGCATATCATCTGCACTGTTGCCGTATTTGAAGAAGGATCTGTTGCCGCCCCTTCCCAGGTTATACCCGCGACATTATCCCTGTATTCGCACCACTCTGACGAATCAACCCAGTAATCAACAACACGCGTGGTCAGCGTTACACATTCCAGTCCGGGAAATCCTCTGAGCCATTCCACCGTAAAACTTCCCGATCCGGCACTTTGATAACACGCACTTCCGTCCCCATACCCATCGCAGTCCCCTCCGTGAGGCCCGTCAAAAGAAAAACCGGTGTCAAAAACATCAGTAAGAGTTACGGGATCCTGCGTATACTGTCCTTCATTACAAACTATAAGCGTATATGTGACCCTGTCCTGTGTATCTATATCTGTTGTAGGCTCCGCTGACTTTGTTACGCTAAAATTTGTAGGCGGCAGAGTCGGCACAGGCGTCAGCGAAAAAGGCTGCCGCATATATATATGCATATCAGGATCTTCCGCATTGCCGCCCGAGTCATAAGAAAGAGGCTGCAGCCTTTTTCCCGTGCAGGGATTATATATCAGTTTCCCGTATATAGTTCCCGTATCAACAACCGCATCCTGCCAGGGAGACAGATCCGTATCCTCATACGCGGTTTCCCACCACTCGTTTCCGCTGCTGTCATCAGGAGGCGGGTCTGTTGACGGCGTTAAAACAGGATAAAGCCTCATTCCCTCGTCGTCGCTGGAAAGACACGATGTTGACCCGTCCGAACAAAAAGACTGTATTGTCCAGCTCCCCCATATTTCGCAGCATTCGGTATTTCGTACTTTTATTGACACCACATTTCCGGTTTCTTCAATAATATCAGGATTTATCGTAACACAGGTCGGATAAACACCGTCTTCATCCCAGTTCACATAATCAAACTGCCCTATATATGTATCATTTATCCATACATCCGACACATCATCCACCGCAACACATATTTCTACTGACGTGGGATTACATGCCGCATTTATATATACAGGCATAGAAATAAATACAACTGTTATTATGGACAAACAGAAAGTTTTAAAAAAAACACCTCTACCCGCAGAATCTGAATTTTTATTGCACTTTATCATTGTAATAAAATTATACATTTTTGTTGGTTTTTTGTCAACTTTTAGAAAGGTTTTTAAAAAATCCCCCGGTTAAAATACATTATTTAAAACTTAAAAATAATTTCCGTGCATATGTTTTTCTGTCCGCACCGAAATATAAAAATAACATTTCAAGCCTGCGTAAACAAAAAACTCTGTTCTTTTATTAAGTTCTGAAAAACTTCACAATATGAACCCTGCTTAAAGCCTCTGTCATATCATCCATATCCATAACCCCGAGAACAATAAATGTATTCGGCGGAAATTTCTCGCCTTCAACTTCCATATTTAAAATAATATTCATTGCGTCGTCCTTTATCCTGTCCGAAGCATAATGAAATTCTCTCAAATAAACCACATAGCCGCTTTCCTTGTCCTTAAAAACATCTTTAAGCCATACGGGAATTTCATCTTTAAATATCGTTGAGCCTATTCTTTCTTCCTCAACCACCGAGAGGTCTTTCTGGATGAATTTTTTCCCTGACTCTTCGGCTGCTTCTTTTAAAATCCTCAAAACGGTTTTACGCTGATTGTGATTAAGCACAACACTTCTCGGCGTGCATTTTTTTGCCGCTCTTTTAAAATATTCTTCCGCTTCAGTTTCTGTTTTAAGTTCTTTTTCCATTTTTCCGCCTCCTCTGAATCTTCTTTCAGACTGCTTTCAGACTTCTTGCTTTTATCATTTTAAATATTTCCATTGTTGCAAGAAGCAGCATAGCCAAGCCGGCAACAACAATCCACTCTTTCATAGATACCGGTTCAAGCCTTAAAAGATCCTGCATAACAGGAATCTGCATGCTTACTATATGTATGCCCTGGGCAATAATCACACCTATAACAAGAAAATAATTTTTACTGAGTTTAACCCTGAAAGCCGAAACAGTTTCCGACCTGCAGTTGAATACGTGAACATTCTCAAGAAGAACCATAATAAGCAGCGTCATATTTCTTGCTGAATCCGTCGCATATCCGTTCACAAGCAGAAAATACCATACGCCAAAAGCTGTCAGAGCCATAACAATACCCGACACAACAGACTCCTGTATCATCAGCGGATTAAAGATTCCTTCTTTTGGCTTTCTCGGCGGTTTTTTCATGGTCCCTTTTTCTCCGCCTTCAAAAGCAAGCGCCGCACCCTGTATGCCGTTCGTAACAAGATTAAGCCATAAAAGCTGTATGGCAAGAAGAGGCGGTTCAACCAGCCCTTCAAAAAACGACATTGTAAATGAAAGAGCAAGCACAAACAGAACTATCTCGGCCGCACCCGTTGATATCAGAAGGTATATGACCTTGCGTACATTATCATAGGCGTATCTGCCTTCTTCAACTCCCGATACAATAGACGCAAAATTATCATCAGTTACTATCATTGAACCCGTATCCTTTGCGACATCGGTGCCCGAGCCCATCGCGACGCCTATATTGGCTTTTTTCAGCGCAGGCGCGTCATTGACACCATCGCCCGTTACCGCGACAAAATGCCCGGACCTTATAAGAGCGTCAACTATTTCAAGCTTCTGTATGGGGGATACCCTCGCAAAAACATGGGATGAAGTTACTTTTCTTGTATATTCCTCGCTCATAGGATCGCCAATCGCTTCAAGATCCTTTCCTGTCACAACCTCATCCATTGACTCGCATATACCCAGATCGCGCGCTATGGCAAAAGCGGTAGCCGGATGGTCGCCTGTTATCATCGCGACTTCAATTCCCGCTGTCTTGCATTTTTCAATAGCTTCTATTGCCTCGGGCCTGAGCGGATCAATAAAACCGGCAAGTCCGTAAAATATAAGTTCATTCAGGTCCTCTTCTCCGCCGCCGGCTTTAACCGGGCCTCCCGCAACACCGAGAACCCTGTATCCTTTTTTCGCCAGCTCCAGAGACTGTTTTTCAATTTTTTCTTTATCTATGGGGGTCTTCCCGCCTTTGCCGTCATCCATAAAAGAACAGAAACCAACCACAACCTCCACGGCCCCTTTTACCGCGGAATTCAGTTCTCCGTCTTTCTTATAAAAACTGGCCGCATATTTTTTTTCTGATTCATAGGGTATCTCCCCGACTTCCTCAAGTTTTTCTTTTACCTTATCAGGCTCCATACCCGCCTTGTATCCCAGCGAAAGAAAAGCCACATCCATTGCATCCCCGTAACTGTTCCATTCTTTGCCGTCTTTTTTCAAAGCCGCCTCATTGCACATTATTCCGCTTCTTATTACAGGCTCCAGAGCGCTTGCCGCATCCGGCCCGATCTTATTTCCCGACGCATCATTGAGCTCCCCTGTGCCGTTGTATCCTTCCCCCGTGACTTCAACAGAATCCCCGGACGGCATCAATATTTCTCTTATGGTCTGCTGATTTACCGTCAGTGTTCCTGTTTTATCACTCGCGATATATGTGCAGCTGCCAAGACTTTCAACAGCGGTAAGTTTTCTTACTATTACATTGCGTTTTGACATCCTCTGCGTGGCAACCGACAGAGCAACAGTAAGCGCCACGGGCAGCCCTTCCGGGATTGACGATACCGCAAGCGCAACCACAAGAAAAAATACATCATTCAGCGGATTGCCTTTCATGACCAGAACAACAGCCACCGCTGTACAGCATAAAAGAACAGCAACACTTATCTGCTGGCTGAATTTTTCCATTCTTATCACAAGCGGCGCCTTTGTCTGCACTCCCTCGGTAACTGATTCGGCTATTTTGCCGACTTCTGTTTTCATTGCTGTTCCCGTAACAACACCGACTCCTCTTCCCTTTGTTACAGAAGCCCCCGCAAATGCCATGTTTTTTCTGTCGCTGACACCGGTATCCTCCGGAAGTTTCTCCGTGTTTTTGGACGCCGCCATTGATTCCCCTGTTAAAAACGACTCGTCTATTTCAAGGCTGTTTGTTTTTATAAGCCTCATATCCGCGGCTATCTTATCCCCCGACTCCATATAAACAATATCACCGGGAACAAGTTCATCGGAATCAATTTCCTGTTTCTTTCCGTTGCGGCGTACAAAAGTTTTGACTTTTATCATGCTCTGCAGGGCCGCCGCACTCTGTTCAGCGCGCCATTCCTGATACGTCCCGATTATCGCATTTATAAAGATCACAAGAAATATAAACACAGCGTCTTTTTTATCGCCGATTGCAAGAGCCGCAATACCCGCGGCAATAAGTACATATATAAGAGGACTTAAAAACTGTTTCAGAAAAATAACAAAAACCGAAGGCGCTTTCTTTTCGGGAAGTGTATTCGGACCATATTTCTCAAGACGTTTTTCCACTTCTTCAGCACTTAAACCGTCCTCCGTACATTTAAGTTTTTCAAATATTTTTTTTATATCAAAGGAATGCCAGTGTGTTTCAGGCCCAATCGGAGCAGTGTTTTTCTTCTTTTTAAAGTTAAACGGATTTTTCATTTTCAAGTCTCCTGTTTTTATCAGCAATGCGTATTTTTAATGTTAAAACAATATACACATAAAGATTTTTTTCGTCAATAGTTTTCGGACAGAAAAACCCCCGGAAGATTTAAAACAGATTTTTCCCGGCGTTTAAGACGTTCCCCCCGGCTATACTTTCTATTCTTTATGCTTCAGTTTTTTTATCATAGGCTGCAGAAAAAACGGCGCAACAAACGTTGTGATAAGCACCATAAATATCGCGACGCCGTACAGCTGATCATTAATAACGCCTTTTGACATGGCATAAGCGGCTATTATAATACCCACCTCGCCCCTTGGGACCATTCCCATTCCTATAAAAGACGCTTTCCCAGGACCCATATTTAAAACAGGCAGGGCGCATCCCGCATATTTCCCTACAAACGCAAGAACAGTAAGAATAATACCCGAGATAAGAACCGACGGATCCATAAACGCGTGAATATTTACCTTTGCCCCCATAATGGTAAAGAAAAATACTCCTATCAGGTCATCAATTACCTCTATTTTCTCCCTGACCCTGAGTTCAGACTCTATCTCTGACATTACAACACCCGCCATAAAAGCACCCACTATGGCGGCCAGCCCGATTTTACTCGCTACCATGGCATAAGTAAAACACACAACAGACGCGGCTATAATCGGCGCATTGCGGATATTTACCCGGCCTATCTGATAACCGTATTTTTTAGTCACATGAACCCCGCCCAGAGTAAAGAAAAGAACAAATAAAATTATGACCCCGAGCGTAATCATTATAACACCGGGTGAAATTTTATGGCTTTCCGCGGCGCCGCTTAAAACGGATAATACAACAAGCCCTAAAATATCGTCAATAACAGCGGCTCCCAGTATCACTCTGCTGACATCCGCGGATAAAAATTTAAATTCCTTGAGCATTCTGGCCGTTATTCCCACACTTGTGGCCACCATCACGGCTCCCATAAACAGGGAACGCAGGTCATTATTGCCCGTCATTTTCATATATGCATATCCAAACCCGAACGGGAAAACCACTCCCGCGGCAGCGACCCAGAAAGAACGCCATCCCACTTTTGCCATATCAGACAGTTTTGTTTCAAGCCCTATAAGAAAAAGCAGCACTATCACGGCTGCTTCGGCAATAACTTCGAAAGTAAGATGCATATGCGGTTCATTCAGCTGAAGTATGTTCAGAACATACGGCCCCATAACAATACCCGTGAGAATCTCCCCGACAACAACCGGCTGTTTTAATTTTTCAAATACGAACCCCACGGCTTTTGCCGCAAAAAACACAAGCAAAAGCTGAAATAATATCATAGATACATATTCGTGGTCGCTGTTTGCCGCCGCCGCTGTTATTGTATTTACCGCAGTATCCGCCGTCATATGATCCTCTCCTGGTTATTAAGCTGAAATTTTATCCACAAGCTGCTTTAACTGCGCTTCGGATACCATACCGACAAGCTGTTCCGCTATTTCTCCGTTTTTAAAAATTATTATGGTCGGTATGCTTCTTATTCCCATTTTTGACGCTGTCTGAGCGCTTGAATCAACATCTACCTTCACTGTTTTTATTTTCCCGCTGTAACTTTCAGCAATCTTTTCAATAACAGGCGCTATCATCTTGCACGGGCTGCACCATGGGGCCCAGAAATCAACAAGAACAGGCAGTTCTGATTTTATGACCTGTTCTTCAAAATCCGCATCAGTAACATCAATTGGTTTGCTCATTTTACTACCTCCCTCTGTTTTATTATTTTCTGTTTATAACAATCTCGGAAAACTCCGCAAAAGAACGGAAAACTTCATTTAACTCCACCAGCATACTGAGCCTGTTGTTTTTTATTTTTTCATCACCGCACATAACAAGAACCCTGTCAAAAAAATCATCTATTTCAGGCTTGAATCCGGATATAATCTCAAACACCCGTTCAAATGCCTTTTTTTCCATAAGTTCTTTTATTTCACTTTTCTTTTTTTCAAACTTTGCGTACAATTCTTTTTCTTCATCGTGTTCAAACAGGTCTTTGTTGACAGCGCCGGAGTTGAAACCTTCAGGAACTATATTTTCAACCCTGCTCAAAGCAAAAACAATCCCGTTAAAATCCTGTGTTTTTCTGGCATCCGCCAATATGGATATTTTCGCAAAATCATCCAGTATATCAGGGCCCTCCTGCTTTATAACGGAATTTATAATATCATAATCAAAACCTTTATCCCTGAAATAATTTTCTTCTCTCTGTTTAATAAAACGCATCAATTCGCCGTCTTTAAGTTTTTTCCCGAACTGTTTTTCATAAATATCAGCGGCAGCCTGTATGAAATCCCGCATATCAACTTTTATTTTTTTCTCCATAATCATATAAATTATATTAAGCGCCTGCCGCCTTACTGCATAAGGATCCTTGCTTCCGGTGGGTTTAAAGCCCGCCAGAAAAAAACCGCACATATTATCCATTTTATCAATAAGGCTCAATAAGGCCGCTTCGTTTGTCTCCGGCAGGACATCCCCCGCGGAATGCGGGAAATAATGCCCGCTTACAGCATCAGTTATTTTTTTGTCTTTTCCCTGTTTCTCCAGATAAATGCCGCCCATAAAACCTCTTAATGACGCAAATTCCTTTTCACTTATCATATCCGTCACCAGATCCGCTTTGCACAGCCTTGCAGCCTCGCGAAGAGCCTGTGTATCCCCGCATCCGAAAAGTTCATCCGCTTTTTCCGCGAGAACTTCAAGCCTCTGAATTTTTTCATGCATGCTTCCAAGTCCCGTTATAAATATTGCTTCTTTAAGTTTAGGCAGATTTTCCTCCAAGGGTGTCTTTAAATCTTCCTTATAGAAAAACTCCGCGTCATTCAGCCTTGCGTAAAGAACCGACGCATGCGCTTTTGTGACTGCTTCGCTGTTTTCATTGCCGCCGTCCCTTATATTCACAAAATAATTTGTGAATTCGCCGTTCTTTCCGGAGACCGCAAAATATCTCTGATGCTCCCGCATTGCGGTTATTATGACTTCCACGGGCAGAAAAAGATATTTCTCGTCAAATTCACCGGCATTAACCGTTATCTTTTCAACCGAAGATGCCAGTCTTTCAAGCAAAGCTCTGTCCTCAATTATCTTCAGCCCTTTTTCCTTGAGCGCCCTGCTGCTTTTTTCCAGTATAAGGGCCTTTCTTTTCTCCTGCGGCAGTTCAATTCCGCTGTTTTCCATAGTCTTAAAATAATCATCCCCGTTTTTCACCGCTGCCGGCCGGTTTTCGTCATCAAATTTGTGAAGCCTTGTTTCACTGCCTGAATCCACATTTGCGTATTTTATTTTTATTTCCTCGTTATTATAAAAAGAAATAAGCCATCTGACAGGACGGGCAAAATCCGCAAGAGTAGAATCCCATACCATTGTTTTCGGGAATTTTATTCCCCTGATGACATCTTCAAATATCCCGCCCAGCACATCCTGTGTCTTCTTTCCTTTTTCCGATATCGCGGCAGACAAAAACTTTCTGCCTTTTTCCTCTTTTATCTTTATTTCTTCCTCTTTCAGTCCGGCTCCGGCAATGAATTTTTTTCCTATTTCCGTAAGAACCCCGTCTTTATATGCAATATCTTCTTTGGGGCCTTTTTTTTCATAAGACAGATCCTCCTGCTTATCCGCTATCCCTTCTATCAGAAGAACAAATCTCCTCACGGTATAAAACACTTCTATTCTCTCAAAACCTATACGCGCGGCTGTCAGAAGTTTTCCGGTATTTTCTTTTATGTTTTTTACGGCAGGCTTAAGATAATCAGCCGGTATCTCCTCAAAGCCTATCTCCAGAAACGCTTTATTCATTTCCGGCACCGCCTTCTTTACGCATATAACTCTCCGCGCATAACTTTGCAAGGTCTCTTATTTTCTTTATATAGGACGGCCTGTCCGCAATTGATATTGCCTTTCTTGCGTCAAGCAGGTTGAACATATGCGATATTTTAAGCACATAATCATAAGCAGGTACAGGCAGCTCTTTTTCCGCAAGAGCCTTTCCTTCGTTATAAAACTTTCCGAGAACATCCAGAAGCATGTTTATATCCGCGTGCTCAAAATTATACGCGGAAAACTGCCTTTCATTTTCCAGAAAAACATCTCCGTATGTATATTGTCCGTTCCATTTGATATCAAAAGCGCTTTCAACACCCTGTATATACATTGCTATTCTTTCAAGCCCGTAAGTCAGTTCCGCGGTAATAGGATTCAGGTTTATACCCGCCATCTGCTGAAAATAAGTGAACTGGGTTATTTCCAGCCCGTCAAGCCATACCTGCCAGCCCAGCCCCGAAGCGCCTAGCGTCGGAGATTCCCAGTCGTCCTCATTAAATTTTATATCGTGTTCTTTGATCTTTATACCCATAGCTTCAAGACTTCCGAGATAAAGCTGCTGAATATTTTCAGGCGCCGGTTTCATTATAACCTGATACTGATAGTAATGCTGGAATCTGTTTGGATTTTCTCCGTATCTGCCGTCCTTGGGCCTGCGGCAGGGTTCTATAAAGGCAGCGTTCCAGTTTTTTTTTCCCAGACACCGGAAAAAAGTAGCGGGATTAAATGTTGCCGCGCCCTTTTCAATATCATAAGGCTGAACAACAATACACCCATGCTCTGTCCAGTACTTCTGAAGCGTAAATATGAGATCCTGAAAGTGCAAAATAGAACTCCTTTTATACGGCAAGACCGAAAAATCATAATCAGCCGAAATCAACATACTGTACTTTTTCCGTATTCTTAAACTCACAAGTAAAAATACAAAACAAAATAAAAAACGGAAATTCGATATCCAACCGGATTCAAAGAAGTTTTCTGTCTTTCAGATATCCAATCTTCGAATTTCGAATCTTCGCCGGAATTTTGTGCAATGCACAAAATTTTGGTGGAGCCGAGGGGGATCGAACCCCTGACCCTCAGACTGCCAGCCTGATGCTCTCCCAGCTGAGCTACGGCCCCACTAAGTTTATATAAAACAATTCGGGATCAATACTGTTTTTTACGGTATAAATTTTATTCCCGGCAATTACGGTTTATTATCCTATCACTTCTATTTTTGTTGTCAAGAAGGAAAAAACAGACGCTTAAAGAACGATTTAGTGTGCGGTTCCCTGAAATTTTCAATTTTTGAGAGACTGCATGGGGCATCGGACATCCCCCGCAAATATCCTGTCTGTCACACGCATCTCCTGCTTAGGCGTTAACTTTTGTTGCACAGTGTCCTGTCCTTACGATAACGAGGAAAGTAGTCCCCCTCTCCCTCGACGGGAGAGGATGGAAACTGTTACAGCAGGTTTTTTTGCTGTTACAGTTTCCCGGAGAGGGTGATGCAGCGGCTGTACCCGGCGGCTATTATACACGGAACGCCTTTGGGCAGACTTATGAATAAAGACAGGTTTTTAAAAAAACGAACTCCGCGCACGCGGCTGCCAAGACATACTAATACGTATACCCGTTTAAAATGTATTCGCGTTCCCCTTTTGCCCAACCTCCCTGATCCACACCGCTGTTCACAGTTTTAGCATTTTTCAAAACTCAATGCTGCTTATCCATCCCCTGCATTTCTTTCTTTATCCAGTCATTAATATATCCGTCAACCATGGTCACGCTTGTAAACACCTCAAAAACATCCACATCGTGTCCTATACCTTTAAGACTGACGCTGTTTTCAAGCTTGGCCATTGTCATATATTTATCCAGAACTTTATCATAATAAAAATAAACATCATAGGACAGGTCTATCTCCTCTTTCCCTATGAAATCAACCTCGGCTTCTCTGCGCAGCGCGTTAAAAACTTCCGTTGTCACCGCAATCCCCTGATTAAAAAGATTTTTTTCATAGGCATATACTTTTCTCGGGATATTTTTTATCCCGTAAAGGCCTTCCAGATATTCTTTCACTTTATTATTTGACCCCGAAAGCCTTGCAGCCTGAGTAAGACTGGGCGAAAGAACAATATTGAATTTAACGCTTTCCTCGCCTATAACCGCTATAAAAAGCTCGCCTTCGGTTATTCCTATGCCTATTTCAACCTTGGGCATGGAGCTTTCTTCAGCCGCCCTGCGGACAGCATCCTCAGTGTTTATAGTCCTGTCTTTTGACAGCACTTTCAGAAGATCCGCCGTCTCATCGGATATTTCCGAATGGTTTTCTTTTGTTTTTTTTATTTTTCCCGCACCGTCAATTACATCCAGTTTCTGAAGCTCCCGGTAAATATGCTTCTCTTTTTTTCTTATTTTTATTTCCGCGTCCCGTCTTAACAATTCAAACTTCTCATGTATGAGATAAGCGGTCCTGAGGCAGTCCGTTACTTTTGAAAAATGCGCCGCATATCCGTCTCCCGCAAAATATATTTCCGCACCTGCATTTTCTTTTGATACTTTATAGACTGTATTAAGATACGGGCTCAGGAACGAAGCCGTATCTTTGGTAAGTTTCATGGTTGTTTCCGTGGAATTCCTCAAATCAGCAAAAATAAAAAGTTTTTTCCCTCTGGCGTTTTCCGCTTCTCCGGGATATATACTGCCCTCCCGGCGGAAATAAAAAAGGCCGCCTTCTTCATAAATATTTTCCAGCCTTGTTTTCTGCTCATCCGGCACAGGCACAAGCGCCGGCAGAAGTTTTTCTGTTTCTTCGTCTTTTACGGCCCCTATTTTCCCCTGCCTCATAATATGCAGTCCGCTTAATTCTTCGCTGTACGCGGATTTTTTTCCGTAAAGTTTCCTGACATCATAAAAATAATTCACGGTATAAAGATATTTTGATATATCAGCGACTGTTCCTGAAAGCGTTTTTTCAAGTTCTTTTCCGGTAAGCGCGTTAAAATACCTGTTTTTGCATCTTTTAAACCTGTCATACGCTTCATTTATGTATTTTATAAGATCCGGCGCGGTTTTACCGCCTGTTTTCTTAAGGGATTTTATTATATACCTGCGGATCTTTTTTTCTCTGAACATATCCTCAAGTGTTTCTGGCTGTTTTATAATATTCAGCAGCGGTCCGCTTCCGGTTTCCCTTATTACCCCGCAGATCCCCCCGCGGATCCTGCATTTTTCATATTTAACGATTATTCTTTCCTTCAGGACACGGTCCGCGTTAAGAAGTTTCGCGAACATTCTTCGGTCTTTTTTTCCGTATAATATAACCCGCATAACCGATATGTCCTGCATTACCTTTTTTATGCTGTCATCAAGCTTTACTCTCCGTGATCGCCGGATAACCGACTCAAGTATTTCAAGGACCCCGCTCACAACTCTGCGGTCAACTGAAAGTTTTGTGTCCTTTTCAAATATTATTTTTTCCACATTGGACATATCGCCGATATCATTATAAACGGAAATATACCTGTTTATAAGAGGCTCTATTTTTCTCTTATCTTCCCTTGTTTTCTCGGTCCTGAGCCTGTCAATTTCCGGATCGTCATAAATCTCTTCAAGAATTATTTCAAACCCTCTGCCCAGCAGGCTCATCAGATTTTCCTTCATTATGTTCAGTTTTTCAAAATGCTTATGAAAATATTCCTCCGTAATAAGAGAGAAAAGCGTCTGCATGGAAAGAACACAGAAAAACTCAAGATCCCTGATTTTCAGCGCACCCTGTTTCACAATGGTATTTATAACAGTTTCTCTTGCCGCATTTGCCAGCCGTCTGTGCCGCTCATAATACCATCTGCTGAAAGTTTCCCAGGATACCGAATTAAATCCGGTTATTATATCAAAGTAGAAATCCGTCATGTTTTTGTCTATGGGAAGGGGCCCGAACTCCTTCATTTTTTCATCAGTAAGTATCAGGTCTATAAAACTGTCTATAAACCCGTAAACTTCTTTTTCAAAATCAAAAGCAAAAGCAACCCTGTAAAATTTATTTGTCGGATCATAATTTACCATGGAGCCTTTATGAAAGAAATCCAGATTTATTTTACGCGGGTATAAATGTATCTGTTTATTCTGCTTTTTATTCTTTTTCATTTAAACTCAGAATATCCCCTTTTTTTATATTTTTTTTCTCCGTAAAATCCTGCGGGAACTCATATATGCAGCTTCCTCCGCGCGCGATAAATACACTCCAGGGTTTTATTCTTTTTTTTAGGGCTATAACCCGGTTTTCTTTGTTTACCGCAGCGGCATCCATGGAAAATGACATAAAAAACGTGTGCACCGCATTACAGCGCGGTATCACAAAACAGCATCCTTCGTCAAATTTTTTCCTTCCTATAAGCCCTTTTGCCCGCCTGAAAAAGCCTTCTGCTTTTTCCGCTTTTTCGGCTATTACGCTCCCGTTCAGCAAAACAAACACAAACTCCTCCTTTTTTGCCGCTTTTCATACATTATTTTACCATACTTTTTCAGCCGGTAAAAATAAAAAGATGGATGTAACACGGACGGGAATAAAAAAACAGACATATCAATTTTTAAAAAAAATTATATTCTTAAATACAAAACCAAAATACAGCGTTTTTTTCTTAAAAGCACCGGGAAATCATTTAACGGATTGCACCTCAACCGGGCATTAAATATATATTTCAGATCCCCTTTTTCAGACGCCTGCATCGCACGATTTCGCGGCATTATTAATTTATCACATCGCACCGCTGAGAAGTTTTATTATAATAGGAGTGAAAAGTATCATGAATACAACCGGAAAAATAAACACCATAAGCGGGAAAAGCAGTTTCACCGGAGCCTCATGCGCCTTTTTTTTAAGGTATAGAAACCTTTTATTCCGTATTTCTTCGGACTGCGCCTTAATTATCTGTTTTACGTTCCCTCCCATCTTTTCCGCCTGTATAAACGCGGAGGCGAACGATGACACTTCGGGTATATCCGACATCCGGTCAAGTTTTTCCATCGCTTCAGAAAAACTTTTCCCCAGACCTGTTTCATTTACGGCAGTAATAAGCTTGCCTGAAAACACGCCTTTATTCCGGGCGGCATATCGCTCCACTGCTTTCTGGATGGAGAGCCCGCCTTCAATATTTGCCCCTATTATATCTATGGCATCCGGAAGTTCTTTAAGAACAGCCTCATTTTGTTTTTTTAATTTTGAATTGACAATAAACGAAGGAGCAAAAAAACCGGCCGCCGCGCCGGCCGCGGAAAAAAACAAATCCAGGGACGCCGCATACATAACAAAGAAACCCGCGGCCGCACAGGTCTGTTCCATAAAAAGAAATTCTCCCGCGGAATATTTTTTATCCATATCCAGCTTCCGCAGTTTTTCCTTTATGCTTTTATATCGGCTGCTTTTTTCCGCTTTTTCATTAAATTTTACAATATATTCCCTTATATTAAATAAAAACAGCCCCGCCCCTCTTTTTTTCCCGGATTTCAGCCCGCCTGATATCATATTAATCCTGTGCTGCCTGAGCGAAATAACCGCAGCCGCGCCTGTCAGCGACATAACCGCCGAAAAAAGCATCACCGCAAATATTATCTTCATTATACTCTTTTCCCCTTTAATCTATTGTTATTATTTTTTTTATAAAAAACGCCCCTGCCAGTTCCATCAAAACCGCCGCGCCCAGCACTGCCATGCCCGCATTTGTCTTAAAAAGAGGCTCCACAAACGCGGGATCAATAACAGATATCATAGCAAGAAGAAAGAACGGCAAAAGCCCCACAACAAAACCGGACATTACCCCCTGCGAAGTAAGCGCCTGCACCTCTTTATTTACGGCCTCTCGTTTTCTTATGGTTTCAAGTATCCCGGATAAAACCTCGGTTATATTTCCCCCGGATTCTATGGAAGTAATTATCGCGGATATTATTATCTCATTTTCCCTGACAGGTATTCTTCCGCCGAGCGCTTCAAGAGCCTCGCTCAGGCTTTTCCCCATTTCAACCTCGCTTAAAACTATTGACAGTTCCTTTCCTATCGGCCCGTTATCTTTCAATGCCGCCGTATGCAGGGCTTTCATTATGCTCAATCCCGCCTTTAAACCGGATATAAGAGATTCCAGCAGGCTGACGAGCCCTTTCTGATAATCATTTATATATTTTTTCTTTATATGATTTATATACAGTTTCGGGAAAACAACCATAACAGGAACAGCGGCAATCACGGGTATTATTGATTCCACAAGCATGCCCGCGCACACAGAAACAGCCAAAACCGCCGCGGCCCCTTTCAGGATCCTTTTTGAATCAATATCAGCCATGCTGTTTTTCACAAGCTTTCTTATTCCTGAAATATATTCAGAACTTTTTTCCGTTATAAAACTTATTATTTTTTTATATTCATAAACAGCCGCAGCTGTGGATATCAGTATGAGGGCCGCAAACAGCTCTTTCATCTGAACTGTTTCAGAAACCTTAAATCATTTTCAAAAAAGAGCCTCATATCGTTTATGCCGTATTTAAGCATTGCTATCCGCTCAACCCCCATCCCGAACGCAAAACCCGTAAACTTTTCGGCATCAATATCAACCTCTTTAAGCACATTAGGGTGTATCATTCCGCACCCGAGTATTTCAAGCCAGCCGGTTTTTCCGCATGCGGGGCAGCCTTCCCCTCTGCAGTGAACACACTGCACATCAACTTCCGCCGAAGGTTCCGTAAAAGGGAAAAAGCTCGGCCTGAATCTTGTCTTTAAGTCCCGGCCAAAAACCTTTTTCGCAAAAACATCCAGAATCCCTTTAAGGTCCGAAAATTTTATATTCTCATCAACCATAAAACCCTCAACCTGATGAAAAACAGATGAATGCGTGGCGTCTATTGTGTCCCTTCTGTAAACCCGCCCCGGCGCAAGTATTTTCAGCGGCGGTTTCATTTTTTTCATCGCCCTCACCTGAACCGGCGAAGTATGTGTCCTGAGAAGATATTCGTCATCCATATAAAAAGTATCATGCATATCAAGCGCGGGATGGTCGGGAGGGAAATTAAGCGCGGTAAAGTTATTATATTCGGATTCTATTTCAGGCCCGTCTTCCACGGCAAAACCCATTCTGACAAATATATCCTTGACTTCTTCCATTACCGAAGCCAGCGGATGGCGGGTTCCTTTTTCAACAGAGTACCCGGGAAGCGTTATGTCTATTTCTCTGAGTTCTTCCTGTTTTTTTGCGCGCATGAGTTCTTTTTCTTTTTCGTCCGCTAATTTTTCAACAAGCTTTTTAAGTTCGTTTATTCTCTGCCCGGTCTCTTTTTTTTCCTCAATACTCTCAATGTTTTTCATTGAAGAAAACAGACCCGTAACTATGCCTTTTTTTCCTATGTATTTCGCCTTAGACAGCTGAAGTGAATTACTGTCCCGCGCGCCGCTTATCTCTTTTTTTATGTCTTCGCTTATTTCTTTCAGCTCCATTTTACCCGGCCTTATTTTCCGCAGACAAACATAATCAGATATTGTCATGCAAAATAGAATTTTAAACCCGATTATAATGATAAAATATATTACTCTACTGCCCGCACTTTGTAAAGAGGATTATCAGGCTGCTTTTATTTTTTTATTTTTCGCCGTCCTCTTTTTGGCATCAGCGTAGAGTATGTACGCCCCGATTGAACCTGTTTTCTCAAAAGCCTCCCATAATTCTTTCAGGTAGTCTTTTTTCGGTTCTGCCGTTTTCACATCGCCCATTAAACGCTCCCGCCTTTGTTGTTAATAAAATTATAACACAAAATATACGTAAATCAAGCAGGAGAGATTAATGTCAGGAACCCGGAGAAGCTTCAGTTTTAATTCCAACTTTCACATCCGGAAAGTAATGCCGGAGAATTTCCCTGTAATTATACCCTTTTTCAGCAAGCCTGCGGGCCCCTGCCATGCAGAGTCCGGCTCCATGGCCGAATCCTCTGCCTTTCAGAACAAATCCCCCGGCCTTTCTGCTTATACCAAACAGCGCGGAAGGAATTTCCTTCCATCCATAAATAGAACAATAAGACGAAATAAACCGGTTTGCCGGTACTGTTTTTTTTCCAAAAATGCCATGGAAGGTAATTTTACGCGCTCTGTTCCCGGGGGTCCTGCCCGTTATCTCTGCTCTTCTTATATACAGCATACCGCGGCCTGAAATATTCTTCAGGACCCTGTTTATATTTCCTGCCGGCAGTTCTGTTTTCCATTCAAAATCCTCATGCCGCGAACATAATATTTCACCATCTGCCTCGTCTGCCGCCGCGGCAGATTTTCCTCTTCTCCATATATTTTCCGGATGTTCAAAAACACCTCCGCAGCAGGCGGAAAAGAACGCTCTTTTTTCTTTTTTTCCGGAAATAAGTATTTCCCCGCGTGTGGCATAAGCGGCTTGCGTGCATTTTTCCATACCGGGAGCCACACCCGAAAAAACCTGGCAATGAGCCAGATCGCACACGTCATAGACGCCGTGCCTGCCGCGGTTCTCATAAATATATGTTCTGATAACAACGCTTAAAGCTTTCGCGCTTTCAGGACTGAAATATTCAGATCCGGTTTCGGCGCATAATACACCTGCGGTATAATCCTCTATATCACTTTTTAATATCAGGCCGGCTTCTTTTTCTTCGTTGAAAAATGCCGCATATACAGAACCTGTGTATTCCTTTCGTATATTTCCCGCAGCAACTGTATATGTGCTGCGCGCGCCCCCAAATAACGGACAGGTATCTGTCACCCTGTTTTTCTGCCCGTTCTCATATAAAATGTATACTCCTTCATCATAAATAATACGGCATACTGTATCCGCATCGCCCCGGACATTGACAGTTATTGCCTGAGGATGATATTTATTAAGCACTCTTACCATTACATCATCCCCGCATAGATTCAAAGGCACAGCGATCATAATAATACACAGCGCTTTTTTCATCTTTTATCCTTTACCGTAAAAGAAGCTTTATCGGTTTCCCCTGTCGGGCCCTGAAGTACTATCTCCCATTTTCCCGGTTCAGGGCGTATATAAAAGGTTCTGTCAGAACTTCCTTGGGCTACTACTCTGCCGTTTATCAGCCAGAATACTTTTTCTCCGCAGCCTTCTGTCGCGGCTGTAAGCGGTATCTTCTGGTATTCTTCGGGAAGCGCCGCGGTAATATAATATGTATTCCCGTTTTCCGGAGACACTATAACAGGCGCGCCTGCGCCTCTTTCCGGCATTTCATTTTCTCCGTAAGGCGGTATATAATCCACATGCATACCCTGCTTTCTCATAAACGCCGCCGCATCAGCCGGCCAGTATTCCACTGTCTTTTTAATATAGTGTCTGTCTTCATATTTTCTGCTTGCGGAATCCGCCCTCAGTCCTGTTTTTTTATTAATATATATCTGCCTGTGTATTTTGCACTGTTCTTTTACAGTGCGCCCCGATACATAATAATCCGTATCCCGGCGCGGACAGTACGGCCCCGGCAGGCACCCTGAAACCGGGCATATCTCCCTTGTTTTTACAGAATAGGGCCTGTCAAACCAGCTGTCAGAATTTCTGGTCAGAAAATTAAATATTTCAATAAGCAGCGGGGCCGCGGCTTTTATCCCTATAAGCCTGAATGAAGGGGATGCATCCGCGTTCCCCAGCCATACTCCGACAGTATAATCAGGATTGTATCCTATTGCCCAGGCATCGCTAAAACCGAATGAAGTGCCTGTTTTAAACGCGGCCCTGCCGCGGCTGTTCGTGAACTCCCATGACTGAGGCAGATCCGGCCTTACTGCTTCAGAAAGTATTTTGCTTATTATCCATGCCGTACCGGGCGAAAACATACGCCGGCTCTTTGCGGGATGTTTTTCCCCGTATTTTGTGTACTTCAGCCTCTTCAGGCTTCCGCCGTTTGCCAGGCAGGCATAAAGCGTGGTTATCTCCTCAAGCGTCGCGGGAAACGCGCCCAGCGCCAGCGCTAAACCGGGATCCTCTTTTCTTCTCCTGACATCAATAATGTCGGATGACCGGAGAAAACCGTAAAGCCCTTCTTCTCCCAGCAGGTATTCATAATATACAGCAGGAGTATTATATGACATAGCAAGCGCCTCGGACATAGTAACAGGCCCTCTGAAATTCCTGTCAAAGTTAACAGGCGAGTACCCGCCGTAATCCCTTGGAATATCATATACAACTTTCTTGGGCGTAAGCATTCCTTTTTCGACAGCGAGGGCATATATAAAAGGTTTTAATGTTGATCCGGGCGAACGGTAAATATTTATCCCGTCAATTTCCCCGCAGTGTTTTTTATCGTTAAAATCCGGCGATGCGGCATATACCCTGACTCTCATTGTACTGTTTTCAACAACGAGCACTGCCCCGTTAAAAACATTGTCCTTTTTAAGCGAATCCACCGTATCCTTCAGTTTATATTCGCAGAATTCCTGCAGCGTCCTGTCTATGTAATATTCTCTGATAAAATTATCATCTTCAAAATTCCTGTTTACAAGCTGCTGAAGGGCGTAAGGGTTTTTATACCGCTCATCCGGAACGCTTTCACGGCAGGCAGCCTCCACTTCAGCGCTGCCAAGCTCGAGCCTGTCTTTTATCCTGTGCAGCACACTGTTTCTGGCCTTCCCTGCCGCCTCCGGGTTCCTGTCCGGCCGCACTGCATTCGGCCTTTTTGGCAGAGCAATCAAAAGCGCTGCTTCTCCGGGCGTGAGTTTCCGGGGATGCTTGTTGAAATACAGGTATGAGGCAGCTGACACTCCTTCAATATTGCCTCCCATGGGTATAATATTGAGGTATATTTCCAGTATTTCTTTTTTTGTATATTTTAGCTCAAGCTGAAACGCCCGGAACATTTCAATAAGTTTTGCGGTATAGGTGCGTTCTCTGGGGTCTATAAGCTTCGCTACCTGCTGAGTGATAGTGGATCCACCGGATACTATCCGGCCGCTTGTTATATTCAGATAAAGCGCGCGCAGCACTGCATATGGATTAACTCCCGGATGATAATAGAACATCTTATCCTCATATTCTATTATGCCCTTTATGACATACGGAGAAATGGATGAAAGCGGGTGTCTGATGCGGTATCTTCCGCCCGGTGAAAGAGATATTCTCAGAAGCTCTCCGTCTTCCGTCATATGGACGATAGAATAATCCCGCTCCAGCCGCTCATACGGAAGCGGGAACATGATATAAAGCACGGAAAATAAAAGAACCGCGGACAGTACGGCAATTGCCGTGTACCTTGCTTTTCTGTGCTTTATAAAATAATTACAGCTTCTCCGGAACAACAACCAGATATCCGGGTTCATATGTCTCTCCGTTTATTTCAGGGTCATACATTGCTTCCGCATATATATTGGGGATGGTAAATTTCCCCGGCGTAACCGCCCTTACTGTATAAGAAAACACCATTTTCCGGGAAAATTTCTCCGTAAATAAAAGTATTCTGTCATCCCGTATATCCTGGTATGCAGTGGAAAAACTCGTGGCAGGATTAAAATTAAGCGACCCTCTGCTTTTCAGCCTTGGGTTCTCTATCTCAAACCCGGCCGGAAGAAGGTCCACGACCACAACATTATCAAGCGTTTTACCGCCTTCAGGCTCCACAACCACCGAAACCACTATAAGCTTTCCCTGCACAACATTGCTCAGATTTGTCTTTTTGCCGTTTTTATCATAGTATTCCCGATATACTTTAAGTCCGTTATATTCTGTTTTTTCTTTTTTCTTTAAGGGCGTGCCTTCTGTATAAAGGTGGCAGTATACACTGCTCTCTCCGGCATTTTCCACTTTCAGCTTCTTCCATTCGGCTGAGCGGTCCCTCATTACGATATTTTCCTGCTGTTTGAGATTTGCCAGCAGCCTGCCGCTTTCGCTTATTTTAACATGCATGGGGCCTTTTCTTTCCTGTGTCTTATTAAGCGCGGAAAGACCCATAAGCGCCCAGGATGTTTCATGTGTATTGCCGAACGACCCGTCCCCGCGGATATTTTTTATAAGAAGCTCCTCCGCATTAAGGGCCCTGAAAGTCTCTTTCTGTTCGGCTTTCGCAAGCGCCTTCAAATACATACCAAGGTTCCTGACCCTTGAGTTAAACATCCCTCCAAGCTCGCGTATCATGTATTTTGTCTTAAAATCCTCGTAAAGCGCCATTTTCCCGGCGTCTCTGTTGCTGCTTTGTGAAAATGACATTGAAAGCATGAATTTATCAGTTTCGCCCATATTCTCAATAAATTCTTTTGCCTGTTTATATACAAGCCCGCTTTTGAGCATGGCTTTTTTTGTTTCACTGTTCTGAAGCGATTTTATCTTTTCAATATTTTCCGCCAGTTCTTTCATTGCTTTTGATGCTTTTTTATTCTTTTTAAGGTAAAGGCCGTACAGGCTTTCAAAATAATCCAGAGTCTTTGTATCGGGCCTGCCCGCCAGAGTTTCAAGATAAAGTTTATACATATTGTTCTTATACTGCCGCGGATCATATTCACTGTTATGCTCTCTTCTGTCCAGTCTGCCCCTGTTCTTTATGCTCACATTTCTGCTTGCGCTGATGCCCGCGGCTGACAGAACTCCGTTATAAAGATCCGACGGGACATGATATCCCATTTTACGGGCTTCTATAAGAAAATGACTGACATAGAGCATTGTCCAGTCAGACGCACGCGAGGTCCCGCCTCTCCAAAAAGTAAGCGACCCGCCCGGGAGCATGTGTTTTCTTATCTTTTTTATCCCTTCGTTTATATAAGCATCAACATTGCGCGCCCGGGACCTTACCATCCACTGCGTAAATCCGAGGTCCTTAAAATAAAGCATGGGAAATACAGAAGAAACTGTCTGTTCAAGGCACCCATAGGGGTAATTGATAAGATATTCCAGTGCGGGCGCATACATTGCAATCTTTGAACTTGATACAAATACCCTGGCTTTCCTGCCAAAGGATATATAATCTTCCGGAACTTCGCCTTCAAAGAATTCTCCGGGCTCTAATTTTTCACTGTGCACTTTTGTCACAAGATGCGCCGCCGGGCGAACAGCAAGTTCTCTTTCCACGGACATTGTCCGGCTGTTGCCCGAAACACTGAATTCAAATTCAGCTTTTCCCGCCTCTTTCAGTGCTTTACCCCTGAAAAGCACCCTGCTCTCCTTCTTGTTTTCCAGAATTATATCCCCGATCTCCGGCTCTTCAAATTTCACGGGCCCTTTGATCATAGCCTTAGCGGTAAATGTTCCGTGCCTGCCGGTATTATTGTATATGCGTACAGGCATATAAAATTCGTCTGAAACAGCAAGAAATCTCGGCAGATTCGGGGTTATTACTATAGGATCCACAACATTCACAAATTTCTGTGCTGACCCGAAATAATTATCTTTAACCGCTATTGCCATTATTCTGGCTTTGCCGTTAAACTTGCGCGCATCAAAACGATAATTCACCCTGCCGTTCTCATCTGCCCTGAGTATCCCCGAGAACTTTGCATAGGATTCAACCCTTTTTGCCATTACAGGATTCAGATGTTTTCTCATTGGTTCATAATAACCGCCGCCAATTGCTCTTTTGCCGGCTTTTATATCAGTAAGTATTTTTTTCATTATTGTGTATGTCTGTGTTTCAAGCGCCTTTTTGGTGTAAAAAGCCCCCAGCGGGTCAGGGGTTTCAAACCTGATAATCTGAAGAATACCCTCATCCACGGCGGCAAGCACCACTGCCGCATCCGCGCCTTTGCTCCCGAGATTTACCGCGGCATTTATTCCGTCGGTTGACATTACTTCACCGGCGCATTCTATTACAGGTTTCAGATCCCTGCCGCTCTTGTCTATCTCGAGATTCACTATCCCCTGCGCCGCAAACGGCAGGGACAGGAGTTTGTGTCCGGGTTTTCTTATGGCAATAGCTGACAGATATACATTAGGCATATAGGAATCCTTTATCCTGATATTCAGCCTTGCTGTATTATTGGACACAGGAACATATCTTTCCTCTATTATCCCTTCCCTTTCAACGGTAAAATACAGCATACCGTCAAAAGGTGTTTTTACTATTACCGCGGCCGTATCACCGGGCATATATTTTTCTTTATCAGTTGATATTTCCAGTTTATCGGCCTTTGTCATATCATAGGTTGTAAAACCGGGCCCGGAAACATTGACTTTCAGGCCCGTTCTCATTCTCTTTTCATTCCCGATATATATATAGTACTCGCCTTCAAGTTCAGCGGTTGTTTCCACTACAGCTTTTCCGTTTATATCCATTGTCTTGTGGAGAACAGTTTCATTATAATATGATGAACTGTAATTGTTGTAACGCGACCACCTGCTCTGCCTGAACATGGAATACCATACTTTTCTTTTTACTATAACCTGTATGTCTTTAAGGTTAAGAGTGTTGCCCTCAGTATCCACTGCCACAATATCAAAGGTTATTTTATCGCCTCTTTTGTATATTTTCCTTTTATCCTTCAGTTTTACCCCGAGATAATACTGATACAGGTGTATGGGAACCGATCCATATCCGCTGACCGGCCGCCCTCCGTCGTCATAAACCTCTGTGTATATATCAGCTTTAAGCCCGGAAGGAGGCATTGCGTTCCCGGGTATTTTTATTTCGTATTCTTTCTCCCCTATATCATTAAGTTTTCCGCTTCCCAGCCTTTCGCTCCTGCGGGCATATGTCCGTTCAGGGTCGGAGAATACGTATTCTTTGTATTTTTTGCTGCTGAATATATAATTATCAAATACAACTTCGGTCTGAACTTTGTTCCCCGAGGCAGGCGGCCCGAACATCTGATTTGCCTTTATTTTAAATTTCAGCGGTTCTCCCGCATTTATCTCATCTTTTGCGGGTATTACTTTTACATTTATTTTATCCGGTATAAATTCCTCAACTTTGAACGATGTTCCGGCAATTTCCTCGCGGGTGCCTCCGGACAGGCGCAGGTGAGCATTATACTGCCCCGTACGCGCCGACATGGGAATATCTATTTCAAATACATTCATTCCCTGGTGTCCTGTTTTTTTCTTTTTTGAATAAAAATAACCTCCTGATGGGTCTTTAACCGTACATTCAAGCATAAGCCCCGGACTAAGCGACATATCTTTATTGCGTATAACTGATGTCAGGTTAACCTTTTCTCCCGGCCGGTACAGCCCTCTTTCCGACGTCATAAACCCCTTTATATTGTATGCATAGGAGTTCTCTCCGCCGATATCAAATCTGTATTTATTCAGTGAGTCCTCAGAAAACTTAAGATATGAGAAATCCTCTCCTTTTTCGGCAAGAAGAATAAACGGATGAAGACTGTATTGATAGGAACCGTCATCACTGTATGAGTTGCTCCTCCAGTTTTTTATCACTGCCCTGCCGTTTTTGTCTGTTTTAGTTTCTTTCAGCACCTGGTTTGTCTTTGAAACCAGTTTTATCTTTATGCCTGAAAGGGGCCTTAAAGTCGTGACTGACACGGCTTTTACCACAAGGTCTTTTTTGTCTGTCTTTGCAATCATCCCGATATCAGTACACCTGACAAGTTTTTTCTGCAGGTTTCCTCTTGATTTCGCGCCGCTTATTTCAACAAAGAACAGCCCTTTGAATTTTGATTCATATAGTTTGCTTAAGTTAAGATATTCTGTAATCTCCTGGTTTATTTTCCCGCCTTTTATGTCATGGTACCTGTTCATTATCGCAGTGCCTGTTGAATAATAATTTCTGTATCCGCCTTTCAGGTATTCAACAAGATTGTTTTTGAATATCCTGTGGACCCTGATATGTATCCTGTCGAGATTCATTACTTTTATGGCAAGATTCATTTCACCGCCGGGAGAGAGTATTTCCCCTGCTTCGGCAAACTCACATTTGGACGGAAGATCCCTGACTTTGACCGTTCTGTTTATATCATTCCTGAGTTCTTCTCCGGTCTTTGACTTCATTCCTTTTGAAACCGATATTTCATACCGCACATTCGGAAGAAAATCCGCTTCAAACATCGCGAACCTGTGTTCTGTTTCAACATTATAATCAAGTATTTCAGGCTCTTTTCCGAACGAAGCTTTTTTAATTATGGCTACATGCCGTTTTATTTCATCGGCGGAAACAGGCATATTAAATCCCAGCGCAACAGCGCTCGAGCCTTCCGCGTGCCATGGTATTACTTTATCAACCTTGAGCCTTGTTCTGCGGGGCACATTCATGGTTTTTACAAAGTCTTTCTGCATGCCTGCCGCGCATTCATAACATTTCAGCCCTTCGGATATCTCTATACGTATGCTCTGCGCCTGATATTCTCTCTTGATATCCTTTACTTTGATATAAAACCTTGTGGGAAGTTCAGAACGTTCAAGGGAATAATCCGCTTCATATTCATTTTTCCCGCCTTTATCCGGGACAATTATCTTCTTCACGCTCAGGTGCTTCCTGAGTTCTGTTTCGTCAACAGGAAAACTGAAATTGACCTCCCCGACAAGTTCTTTCTCAACATCTTTTATGATGTCTTTTGTAAAAAAGAATCTGTAATCAACTATTTTCATGTATGGCGTATGAAATTCCGTCTTTTTCCCGCCCGCCACCTTTTTTCCGGCTGCGCTGAACTTTGAAACGTCCACTTTTACGCTGTAATCCGCGGCCGGAGGAAGTTTTCCGTACGGATGAAATTCAACAATTTTGCTGTCCAGAAATTTATATTCGCCTTCTATCGGCGGTTTTATCTCAAACAGACCGCCTTCTTCCATTGCGCCGTTTTTTAGTTTTACTTTTTCGGAAAATTCAGCTCTTATAACTATGCTTTCATCCACCTCGCCTTTAGGGGAAATATCAGCAACATATACGAAATATTTTCCGTAAACAAAAACACTGAAATAATAAACCGCAAATATCAAAAGCAGCGCAGCAGCCGCAATAATGCTTTTTTTTCTTTTATTTTTTATCCCTTTTGTTTTCTCCGCTGTTTTAACTGTTTTCTCAGATATAAGCTTACCCGTATGACGCAGTGCTTTCATGCCCATGAATGCGGCGGTTTTTACCGCGGCGGCGGCAGGTCTGAATATCTTCCAGAAAATATCCGCTGCTGTTTCAAGATAGTAATAAAAGAATGACGGCAGAACAATAAAAAGATAAGGCAGAATAATCCTGTAACCGGAAATTTTTAAAAGGTTCAGAAAAAAAACAGTCAGAAAATTCACTATAACAAATACCGCAATACCTTTCAGTATTTCCGCAGGCACGCGTTTTCTGAATTTTCTCAGCAAAGATACGGCAACAAAGACAGCCGGAAGCAAAAACCCCTGTATCCCGGCCGTGTTTTTTATGAGCCGGTTTATTATCTGCTTCAGCTGATAATCTGCATCCGGATATATAATAAGGAAAGCCGCAGGAAAAATCAGAAGAAAGAAAACCCAGAGAAATATTTTGCTTATAACTCTTATTCTTGGACGAATCGGTTCTTTGCCTGTATTTTTATTCACAGCACCCTCCCGGAACTATTATATTTTAAATTGATTTTTATTATAATAACACCGCCGAACAGCAGGGTCAATAATAAAAAACATTATGGAAACTGCCAAATAACTAAAGCAGGAAACATGAGCTTTGAGCTTTGAGTTTTGAGAACTGCTAAATAATTAAAGCGGAAAACATGAGCTTTGAGTTTCGGGAGCTGCTAAACAACCAAGCCGCCGGCATCTGAATATCCGGGTTATTTTGCTTTTTTTGCTGTATTTTCCATGATTACTATGCAGGCAATTCCCAGCGCCATAATAAAAACAGCAATAAAGAAATCACCGTCTATATTTTCCGGCCATGTGGGAATATATTTAAAGACAACAGGCTCGCCGTCCTTTACCAGCGGGAGCCCCAGTTCATTCATCTTATAAACAACTTTTTTCCACGGCCATATAATGACAAGAGAACCCAGTATAAATCCCGTAAGCGCCGCTATTGTCTGCCTGTGAAATTTTTTCAGCAGCATTGAAAGCAGATGGGCAAAAGCCAAAAGCCCCGCGGCGCAGCCAAGCGCAAGGGGAGCAAGCACCATAACGTTCAACTCATTAACCGCCCTTATCACAAGTTCATAATTGCCCATGAGCATAAGCACGAATGAACCGGATATCCCGGGGAGAATCATACTGGATACCGCCAGCATTCCGCATACAAAAACATAAACAGGATTTGCATTGGCAATTGCGGGATTTAAAAAAGACAGCCCTACCGCGGCAGCTGTCCCCGCAGCAAACGAGATAACCGCCGGAGAGTCCCATTTCCCCACAGTCTTTCCCACGTAATAAACAGACGCAAGTATCAGCCCGAAGAAAAACGACCATATCTCCACAGGATAATTCACAAAGAGATATTCAAGTATCCGCGCCAAAGATACAATCGCCGCAACAAGGCCGATCCCCACGGCGCTCAGAAACATACCGTCAATATGCCTGAAAAACTCCCTGAACTTCATATTCCCAAGCAGTTTAACCGCGGTTAAATCAAATGATTTTATCGCATCAATAAGCCTTTCAAATATACCTGTTATAAGAGCTATCGTGCCGCCGGATACACCCGGTATAACATTTGCCAGCCCTATCGCAAAACCCTTCAGGCCGTTCTGCAGATTTTCTTTTAAAACTTTTTTCTCTGTTCGCGCCATCCATACACCTCATTTTTTATTATTACGGACCTTTTTTCCGCTATGCTTTTTTTCCCACAATAATCATTGAATCTCCTTTTCCCTGTTCCGGCTCCTCAAAACCAAAACCCGAAAAAGCTTTTATTTCCCTGAAACCGGCATCATTTAGGTACTTCATAATTTCAGAAAATTCCATTATGCGCATGGTTTCTCTGTGCTTTGCGTGAACCTTTTGATTTTCATCCTGTATGTGTACATCCAATTCAACCGTAAACAATGATGTACCGGCATCAAAACTGTTTTTTTCATAAATTTCGGCTTTTTTTCCCGAATCTTTATTCACGTATGTATGTTCTCTGTTTACCAGATGCATATTTGCATGCAGGTTCCACATTTCTATAATAACAGCTCCGCCGGGTACAACCGCCCGGTTAAACCTTTTAAGAACATCAACGATCAGCCCGGGATCTTTGCGGTAATTTAATACTGAATCAATGCATATAATGCCTTCAAAAAAATCCGGCGCATCAAGTTCATGAATTCCGGTTCCCGCAAGATCCGGTTCAAGCCCGGCCAGTTCCATTTTTTCCCTGCATACATCAAGCATGGCGGGGCTTGTATCTATTCCGGTCACGGAATATCCTTTTGCGGCAAGCGGAACCGTAAACCGTCCTGTCCCGCATCCGGCATCCAACACTGTCTTCACCGGAAAATCCGCATATTCTCCAAAAACCCATTCAATAAAATCCATTTCTTTTTCCGAAGCGTAAAAACCGTCGCATCCATACAGCACCAGATCATAATACCGCGCAAATTCCCTGCCGTAAATACTCACGCTTTTTCTCCGTATTCACCGGCATCCCGCGCCTGAAATTCAATCCCGTCATACGCAAGCTCCATGCCCTCCGGAAGCTGTGAATTCACGGCATCATGTTCAAGCGAGTGGGATATATGTGTAAAATAGGTTTTTTTCGCTCCTATTCTTTTTGCCGCATCAACCGCCTGTTCAAGATTAAAATGCGTGGGATGGGGAGCTGTACGAAGGGCATCAAGAACCAACACGTCAAGATCTTCAAGTTTGCTGAAATTATATTCCGGTATCCCGGAAACATCGGTAAGATAAGCAAAACCGCCTGTTCTGTAGCCTGTTATAACGAGACATCCGTGTTTAACATCCAGCGGCAGTATTTTAACCCCTTCCGCGGAAAACTCATTCCCGAAATTTACCGAATGCGTCTTCAGCTTGGGTTTTCCTCCGCCTTCCTGCGTATGCGTAAACATATACGAAAATCTTTTTTTTGTTTCTTCAAGAGTATCCGGATCCGCGAAAAGCGGAATATCCGCCCCCTGAATCTCATTATATCTTCTTATATCATCCATGCCCGCGGTATGGTCCGCATGGGAATGAGTGAGAAGAACCGCATCAATCCTTTTTATGCCGTATTCCAGAGAACGCAGCCGGAATTCCGCCGGTACATCTATAATGATATTTTTTCCGCCGGATGCGATAAGAGCCGATGACCTGTAACGTATGTTTTTCGGATTCTTCGACATACATACATCACAGGAGCATCCCGCGACAGGTATCCCGTGCGACGTTCCCGTGCCGATGAGTTTAACCTTCATGCGCGGTTTCCCGCAAAAAATAATATTATAAAGATCCCCAGCAATAACCTGTATGCGGCAAAAACACCGTATGAATATTTTTTCACAAAATCCAAAAGCAGCTTTATGGCTGAAAAACCCGCTGCCGCGGCTGATATAAATCCGGCCGCAAGTATTCCCGCCGTTTTAACCCCTTCTCCTTCCGCATATGATATTTCAGGCAGCATGAAAATAAACGCGCCTAAAATAGCAGGAACAGAAAGCAGAAAAGAAAATTCAGCGGCATCCTTTCTTGCAAAACCCAGAAAAAGAGCGGCTGTTATTGTTATTCCCGATCTGGATACCCCCGGCATAAGAGCAAGCGCCTGAAAAACACCTATTATCAGCGCGGCTCTCATTCCGATCTCATAAAACTTTTTGTTTTTTCTGCCTGCTTTATCCGCGGCAAAAAGTATTATCCCGAAAATTATAAGATTTATACCGACGTTTGGCGCACCCCTGAATTCATTTTGAATAACATCTTTAAACAGCAAAGCCGCAATAACAGCCGGAACCGTAGCGGCGATTATGGATAACGCGAGCTTGAAATCCGGTTCTGTTCTTTTTTCGGCCGAAACCAGCCCTCTCAGGAAACCCGCCGCAAGCGCCTTTAATTTTTTTCTGAAATAAAAAAACACAGCCGCTAGAGTTCCGCCGTGAACAAAAGCATCAAACGCAAGCGAGTGAATCAGTTCGCTTTCAGAACCAATAAAAAAAGGAAATACAACAAGATGCCCTGACGATGAAACAGGAAGAAACTCCGTAAATCCCTGAATTATACCAAGCAGAAACGCCTCTATAAATACCACTGACTGTTCTCCTTTTTAATTAAATATCACAGATATTATACACATTTTAATGTTTTTTTCATTACAAGTTTTTTTTATCAGAATCCCGTATTTATGGAAAAATAAAATTTCCAGTCTGTATCCGGAACATCCAGTCTTTTTGCAAATTCAAACTTAAACGGAAAATACTGTTTCTGAAGAAGGAAAGTATCAACAACAAACCCCATCCCTGCGCCGTTTTTCACCTCTTCATTCGTAATTGTCTCAAAATCACCGTATTTCACGATCCCCGAATCAAGAAAAACAAAAAACTTGAGATTTTTTATAATAAAAAAATTGAACGGCCATAATTCAAAATCCATATTTTTTGAAACCGTATGCCTGAATTCCAGATTCAGCGCCGCGATCTTATCCCCGCGGTATTCACCGTATCCGACGCCTCTTACCGTATTCAGGCCCCCGAAACGAAAATACGGCCTGTCCCCGCCGATAGTCATCGCGTACAAAAAACGCATTGAAAAACTCATATTCTTTCCGGTTTCCATGGACAGATCAAAATGTTTTCTTACATCCGCCTCCAAAAGCCGGTAAGATTTTGTCCCCCCGAACATTTTCTCCGATGTTTCCGCGTATAAAAAAACGGATTCTCCTGAATAGGGCCAGAAATCCCTCCATGCGGCCCTGTCAAGACTGTAATAAACAGCCGCTGTATTTACCACATCCGAATCATTGCCGGGAAAATCATACGTGTTGGAAGTTTCCAAATTCGTGTATTCATCGGTTATCTTCATGGAACTCAGGTTCAGGCCGACTTTGGAATAAAGCCCCAGAGGATAGGACATCTGCACAAGACCGCCGAACTGCGAAGAATTAAGCCTGGAAAAAAATTCGCCGGTTTCAACATCATATATCTTATAAATATTCTGGTTATAATAAAGGCTGATGCCCAGATCAAAAGGCAGCGCCAGATAAAGGTACGAAAATTCATATTGGCTGTAATAGCCCGGCACCGCATTTATCACAAGCCCCATATTATGATTGCCAAGCATATCCGATGCGGTCAGATACGCTCCGCCTGTTATTCCCATATCCGTGCCTATTCCAACAAGAGCAAAAACAATATCCGGCGAAAAATCAATGGTGTATTTTTTTTCATCCTTTATTATTTCCGCCGCGGCTGTTTTTATATGATCCAGAAACCCGTCATCACCTCCCTGCGCCGGAACAATATCCTCCAAACGCAGAGGGCGCATTTGGCTGCTTTTTTCAGCCGAAGCGGTTTTCTGTACGGGATCCCTTAGATGTTTATATATGTTATAGCAGGCATCTTCATAATAACTGTATATAAAAAAGTCATCCCCCGCCGAGGGGTAAAATATTCCGTTTGGCACATCTGTAAGCTGTTTTTCTTTTTTCGCGTTAATATCCAGCATATATAAATTAAATATTCCGTTTCTGTCCGATGTAAATATTACCGAATCCCCGGATATAAACCGCGGATATCTGCATTCATACGCGCCTTTTTCTGTTAAGTATTCCTTTTCTCCGGATAACAGGTCCAAAACAGCTATTCTTGTATATTCGTTCCTTTCTTCCGTAAAAACAATCCGCTTTCCGTCTCCCGACCAGTTCGGGGATCCGTTTTCAAAAACATTATTCGTGATATTTACCGTCTCTCCTGATTTAATGTCAAAAATATATATATTTGAAAAACCTCCGTCTACTCCCGTAAAAGCAACAAATCTGCCGCCGGGCGATACTGCCGGCGAATTAAGCTGCTCTATGCCTTTTACCGCATATTTCCGCACGCTGCCGGTATTAATATCAGCTCTGAAGAGTTTTTTAATTCCTCTGTCGCCTGCGGCAAACCAGATAGCAGCGCTGTCATTTTCCCATGATATGGGAAAACCCGCTGTTTCCAGCGCTTCCAGTCCGGAAAGAATGCGTTTTCTGCCTGTTCCATCGTGCCGCATCACATAAATATCCCTGAGGCCGGCTTTTGAAGAAATAAAAGCAATATTCTTTCCGTCAGGAGAAAGTTCCGCCCCCACATCATGAACAATATGCGAACGGACATTTTTTGTAAGATACGGCCCGTATTTCTTGGGGTTATCCCGCCCCTGAACCTGGGCCCAGTACTTTTTTTTCAGAAAATACATCCATTGATCTTCGAAATTTTCCCGGCTTATTTTAAGAATATTTTTAAATATACCCGGCCCGGATACTTCTCCGGAAAAATATTTTATAAACGGCCCGACTTTTTTACTGCCGTATTTTTTTTCAATATATTCAAATATACTCTGTGACTGTTTATACGCCAGATAAACTTCTTCCAGATGACTGAATCCCGCCAGCATATCCAGAGGTAGCAGCCGTTCTTTTATTACAGCGTCCCTTAACACCATTTCTCCTTCGGAGCCGTTATACCCGGAACAATATTCAGCCTGCCCCTCCATTATCCACATAGGTATGAAATAACTCTTATAAAGAACATTGTATGAACGCATACCTTCCCCGTAAAGAATATTATACTGAATAGCGTGCGCCACCTCGTGCGCAATAAGCTCGCGCAGCGACCTGAAAGAACCCGAACCCGGCAGAACCACCCTGTTCTTAAAGGCCTCGGTAAATCCCGCGGCTCCTTCCGGAAGCGGAGAAAGCGTTATGTTGGTGGAAGTAAAGTCCATCTTGTTTTCATATATAAAAAGAGGGATTTTTTCTTCGGATCTATAATTGAATATCCGGGAATTTTTCTCAAAGGCCTCCTGTGCATATACCGCGGCTATTTCCGCAAGAAGTCCGGCTCCTTCATAATAATATATTTCGAAATTTTCAGTTTCATATATGCGCCAGTTCATTTCTTTCCATCGTATCTTATTTATCCCTGATGCAGATGCCGCAAAAACTGTCAGAACAGCGCATACAGCCAGTATTTTTTTCATCATTACTACCTTTCCATTTTAATTTATAAATTAAGTTTATCATATTTCC
>CAYTNY010000016.1:0-35714 GCA_964439215.1 uncultured Spirochaetia bacterium | reverse complement strand
TCCTGCAGTTTCAGCATCATAGGGTCCCATATTATAAGAAGGCTCACTATTATCGCGGAGACTATGGAAAAAAGCACGGCTCCGGCGGCAATATCCTTTACGAGCCCGAAACCCTCGTGAAAATCCGGATGCACAACATCAACCATCTGCTCTATCGAGGTATTTACGATTTCAACAACAATAACAACCAGCCAGGCAAGCATTATAACCGCTGTCTCTCCTTTGGAAAGATGCAGAATTTTCAGTATTGGGAACACCAGTAGCGCCACGAGCGTAAATACAAAAAGATTTTTCCTTGTGGCAAAGCCCCACCATACCCCCCTGAATGCGTAAAAAAACGACTTTGTTAATTTCTTCACAATTTTTATCATAATCTGCCTCCCTCTCAGTTTGCCAGTTTTATTGTTATCTGTATCTGCCCCAGATCATTGGTGCTTAAAATACGTTTGTCTCTGTCCGCTTTTTTTCCCATTCTGTACATAAAATTTCCCGGTCCCACTTCCACAAATGTATTAACTCCGTTTTTCAGCATATTTTTCAGCGCATCTCCGATTCGCGCGGGTTTATGAATATATTCAAATAGTGTTTCCTTTATTTCAGCGGTATTTTCATAATAATTCCCTTTTGTCTGGCTGAGCATCCTGAAATTCGGCCTGTCAAACTCAATATTTTCAAATTCTTTTTTCATCTTTTCCGCCGCATTCCGCAGAAGAGAAAAATTCGACATTTCTTCATAAGGAAGTTCTATTATATGCGCGCCTGCTTTTTTAAATATTGCCGCAAGTTTATCTTTTATCTTTTTTTCACATATCACAACAGCGGAATCATCGGCATTATATGAAGTTATCTCACACTTTACGCGTTTATTTATCTCAAGCGCCATCTTTTCAACAGTTTCTGTTTTCAGTCCGTTTACAAGCAAATGGAAAAAATTTTCCCTGTTTACGTCTTTTTTTACAAATTCGGTCTTTTTTGCCATGAGCCCGAGTGCATTTTCAAATGACAGCGATCCCGCGCTGATAAAAGCCGCAAGTTCACCTGTTTTAAATCCCATAGCCTGTTCAGGCTTTATGTTCTTTTCTTTCAGTACTTCATACACCCCGCATTGATAAACTCCGCATATAATAACGCCGTTTTCCTCGCGCATTAATTCTTCTTCTGGTCCTATAAAAGAGAGCTTGTTGATCTTAAATTCAGGAAATTTTTTTTCCGCTTTGTCATAAAACTTTCTGAACCCCCACATATGATCATATATTTTTTTCCCCATGTTAATATACTGATATCCGCTTCCGGAAAACATATATCCTATAACAGCCATAAATCTCCTCGTTTATCTTTTCTTTATTACAAGAATCGCAATATTCCCGAAAGGCAGGTTGAGTTTTTCCAGCACTGTATCAACAAACGGCACAAATCTGCCTATCTGAGGCGGAAGAAAAACCGTATGCCTTATTTTTATATCTATTCTGTCAAGCTCGCTGAGCAGGGCTCTTTCCGCAAATTTTTTCAGTTGTCCCGATGAAAAAAAATCCGCATCAGAAGTAAGCCCGCGCCGCCTTTTATACTTTATAAAATTCATGCTTGCGTTTTTATTCAGGAACACCACCGCTATTCTGCTGCGGGACACACGATATGCTTCTTTCAGTGCTTTTGCTTTATCAGAGGCATATTCAAGAGTTGTCATAAATATCACACAATCAAAACTTACGTCCTTATAAGGAAGATTTTCCATATTTCCTTTTTTGATACGATCCTCCGGGATGTCTGTTTTCATTGCCGCAAGTTTTATCAGCTCTTCAACCGGCTCTATACCATGAGCTTCCAGTCCAATCTCATTAAAATATCTGATATACCGCCCGGTTCCGCAGCCCGGCTCAAGAATTTTTTCTCCTGTTTTCAGACGCAGAGAGGTTATTAAAAGTTCCTTTTCTTTTTCGTCAAAATACATCCCTTCCGAAGTCCTCAGCCATCTTTCATGCTGTTCGGTAAGATTTCTGTTATACGCCATTTTTACGCCTTCCTCTTATTTCTTTTCCGGAAAATTATATGTTTCTTCGGCCCATTTTATTACGTCATTGAGCCCGTTTTCAAAAGAAACTTTTGGTTTCCATTTCAACGCTCTTTTTACCGGCGATATATCCGCCTGCATATGCCGCTGATCTCCGGGCCTTGCCGGTTTATGGTTTATTCTGTATTTGGCGGGATTTTTTCCGAAACCTTTCAGGATCATTTTAATAAGCCGGTTGACCGAAACTCTTGTTCCGGACCCGAGATTAAATACTTTCCCAAAAGCAGCTTCAGCGTCTATTGCTTTTATCCACGCATCGGCTGCATCGCTTATATGAATATAGTCCCTTGACTGTTTTCCGTCGCCAAAAACAGCAATATTTTCATTTCTTGCCGCATTTCCTATAAATATCGAAACAACTCCCTGGTAAGGATTTGTCAGAGACTGCCGCCTCCCGTAGACATTAAACATCCGGAACGCGGTTGTATTGATCCTGAACGGAAGATCCGTCCTTTCCCCTGTCGCCATAATATACCTTTCGCCTGCGTATTTTGTTATGCCGTAATAGGAAATAGGCGCTGTCTTCATGCTTTCTTTTACCGGGACTGACTCGGGGATCCCGTAAGCGGTCATGGACGAAGCGTATATTATTCTTTTTACCCTGTGCTTCACGGCCGCGTTTATTATATTTACTGTCCCCGCAACATTGGTGCGCAGGTCCTGAATAGGATCATCAAAAGATTTTATGGTTGATGCGCATCCCGCAATATGAAAAATAACATCTATCTTTTCTTTAAAACATTTTTCAATATCATCGGCTTTTTTTATATCTCCTTTTATAAAGCGGGCCTTTGGGTTTATATGTTCTTTTAACCCGGTGGAAAGATTGTCAATTATAACAGCTTTGTACCCTCTTGCTATAAGTTCATCCGTAATATTGGAGCCTATAAAACCGGCGCCGCCCGTGATTAACACTCTTTTTTTGGCCATTAACTCCTCCTTTGATGCACTTGCAGATTATTATTTTATTATTCCCATTCTTAATTTCCAGGGTATCAGAACCGCTTCCATTATAACATCACGCGACATTTTTGATGACCCGGCATGCCTGTCCACGAAAATTATCGGGAGTTCCGCTGCTTTAAACCCCTTTTTCCATGCCTTATAATGCATTTCAACCTGAAACGAATATCCGTCCGAATGGATCTTTTCAAGATCAATTGACTCAAGCACTTTTCTTTTAAAACACTTAAAACCGCTTGTGCAGTCCGTGAAAGGCATACCTGTTATTTTTCTTACATACCAGCTTGCGAATTTTGAAAGCATAAGCCTTCTTATCGGCCAATTCACCACAGAAACACCTTTCACATATCTTGAACCTATTACCATATCGTACTTTCCCATTTTTTTTATAAAATCGGATATGTAACCGGGATCATGGGAAAAATCCGCGTCCATTTCAAATATAAGATCGTATTTATTATCAATCGCGTATTTAAATCCTTCCACATAAGCGGTGCCCAGTCCTTTTTTTTGCGGTCTTTCCAGAAGCTTTATTCCTTTAATTCTTTTTGCCGCTGCTTTCACGGCTCCTGCGGTGCCGTCCGGCGAATTGTCATCAACAACAAGTATATCTATCCCTGCGCCGTTTTTCTTTATAGCGGGTATTATTTTCCTTATGTTTTCTTTTTCGTTATACGTCGGTATTACTATCAGTACTTTCACTGTTTTTCCGCCTTTTTACCGAAAATAATTTTTTCTTAATCTCCGTAATATATAAGAGTATATATAAAACCAGTCCAAAAAGCATTACAAAAAGCCAGAATTTTTCTCCGGTATCATCATAATAAAACCTAACCGTGCTTTTGCCCGCCGGAACCTTTACCGCCATTGCCGCGGTATTTACTTTTAAGATTTCCGCTTCCCGTCCGTTTACCTGCGCTTTCCATTTATTGTAATATGACTCTGCAAAAACAAACAGATTTTCTTTTTGTGAATTTATTTCAAAAACCGATTCCGCCGGGGTGTATTTTTTGTGAACCGCTGTACCCGGATCCTCGAAAACAGCCGCAGACTTCCAGTCTTTTTCAGACGGATAAACCGCTCCGTATTCAAAGATTCCCTGTTTTATCATTCTTAAAACCATTTTGCCGCTGTTTACCGGAATTATCTTTAAAGCCAGATAACCCCTGCCCAGTTCCGCCTCATCTTTCAGTATTCTGAAATTCTCCGCCTCCCTGCTGAACCGTTTTACCTGTGCCAGGCCCTCAATGGGAGGGCCGTCCGGAAGTATATAATATTTGATGTTAAATCCCCGGTTAAAATTAAGGTTATTAAAAGCATTATTATTTAAAAGTTCTATATATGCAGAAGGCATAAGACCATGTGTTCCGTTTATTGTTTCTTCACCGTAATAAATACCTCTGTTGGGCCCCCATATACCGTTAAAGTCAGCAATGCGGTATGCTGTTCTGTCTTTTTTAAAAACATTTGTAAAAACACTCTGTGCCGGTACAAACTTACTGTAATTTATATAATTTATGAATTTGGAATTCAGCCTGTAGGTGTCAAAGAAAACACCCGCACACATGATACACACAAGTATAAAGACACTTTTTATTTTACCCGAAGAAAAAGCATATATCACCCCGGCAAAAAACACAACCATTACAAAATAAACCGCAAGATCAGCCCTGTGCATTTCACCCAGAGCCATTAAAAGATTATCAGGCAGAGCTGAGCCTTTAATTGACTGATAATACGAAGCAATAAGATCTTTGGATGTGATAATCAAAAATATAATGAAAAGCACTCCTGCCGCTGCTGCTGTATATTTCAGGTATTTAAGCGTTTTTTCTTTTTCGGATCTTATTATGTTGTCAAATCCGACCGCAGCCATTGCAACAGTAAAAAATGTAAATACATATATAAATCTTCCCGGATTCCTGAACTGATTGAATACGGGTATATTATAAAGCAGTTTATACAGGGGTGTAAATCCTCCAAAAGAGAATAAAAGCATAATTACGGCCGAAACCAGAAAAAATACCGCTGTTTCTTTCCTGTCGTTTTTCATAAAAGCAAACGGCAGAAGCAGAAAAGCAATAATTCCGAAATAATAAGTAGTAAGGTTGAAATTCATATAACCCCAGTATGTTCCGCCTTCCAGCCCGAAATAATGCGGAAGAAGAAATCCGGTTAATTCCGCAGGATGAAATGACCACGACACAAAGTCCTCATACCCAAACGCGCCCCTCCACGAAAAATCCTTATACTCCATAGAAGGAAAAAACTGGCCCGCGGACATCCAGAGAATAAATATCCCTCCTGCCGCGAACATTGCGGTATTAATAAGACGGGCCCTCGTTTCTTTTTCGGTTATTATCCCTTTATACAGAAAAAGAAGCGACACTCCCATAAAATTATAAGCGGTCACCTGCATTCCTGTTGCCAGAACCTGCAGGGCAAATATACATCCCGCACTTGCGAACCAGAACAGTTTTTTTTCATTCAATCCGCGCAGCGTAAAATAAAAAGTAAACGGTATAAGCGCTCCTGCCTTTATATTGTTCCAGTGGCCCACAGCTATAAATGATATTATAAACCCGCTCAGCATAAACATCACGGCCCCCAGAACAGCCGCTTCTTTTGAAGCTTTTATTTGCCGGATAAAAAGATACATCCCCCAGCCGGCCAGAAACATATGGATTATCATATCGGGCGTATAAGTTTTATATGGTTCAATACCGGAAAACATAAAAAGCAGATCAGTCGGATAATAATAAAGAAGGCTTGAAGACGCCAGAAGCGGTATTCCCCCGAATATATTCGGCATCCATACGGGCAGTGCGCCGTATTCCCGGAATATGTTTGAAGCAAAAATTTTAAACGGCAGGTAGATATTGAGAGTATCGTGTCCAAAAAGCATATTGCCTTCGGAAAACGCATCTTTAAAAAGTATAAGGGATATTAATACAAAACCTCCGCCGATTAACGCCGGCGCTCTTTTTTTCTTATTCATTTATGAACCATTCTATGGTTTTTTTCAGCCCCTTTTCAAAATTTACCTCCGGGCTCCAGCCCAGCATTTTTTTTGCTTTTGAAATATCAGGTTTCCGCCTCGCCGGATCATCTTTCGGCATCGGTTTATAGATTATCTTTGACTCCGATCCTGTCATTTTCAGTATTTTATCCGCCGCCTGCTTCATAGTAAACTCATACCTGCTCCCGATATTAATAACCTCTCCCTTTGTTCCCGGCCTGAACATGGCAAGAAGAAGGCCTTTAACCTGATCCTCTATATAACAGAAACTTCTTGTCTGATCCCCATTACCGTAAATAGTTATGGGTCTGCCGGTTATCGCCTGATTAATAAAATTTGATATGACGCGGCCGTCGTCTTTTTGCAGACGCGGGCCGTAAGTATTAAATATTCTTATTATTCTGGCATCAAGAGAATGTTTTCTTACGTACTCCATTGTCAATGCCTCTGAAAAACGTTTTGCTTCATCGTAGCAGCTTCTTACGCCCACGGGGTTTACATTGCCCCAATATGTTTCTTTCTGCGGGTGTTCTTTCGGATCGCCGTACGCTTCTGACGTGGATGTTATGAGAAATTTTGCTTTTTTTTCTTTTGCCAGTTCCAGCAGGTTATAAGTCCCAAGGGAATTTGTCATAAGCGTATCTACCGCGTATTTCTGATAATAAGGCGGCGAGGCATATGACGCCAGATGGAACACATAATCAATTTTATCTTTTATTTTCAGAGGCTTCCTTACATCGTGTTTTTTAAATGTAAAGTTTTTGCTTTTCAGGGCCTCTGCGATATTTTTTTTCCGCCCTGTACCGAGATTGTCAATACATATAACTTTTATGTTTTTTGTCAAAAGCGCCTCGCATAAATGAGACCCTATAAAACCTGCTCCGCCGGCAGCCAGCGCTGTTTTCATTTTCACATTATCCTCCAAAAAATACCGCAAAATAACGAATTCAAACTTAAAACATTTTAGTATAATGAACTTTCAAAGTCAAAGAGAAGTTTAACCGGGGATGCGCAGCGTTCAAGGCAAAAACAAAATCACAGTCTTTTTTCGGGTTTTTATTTTTTTTTATTCCTGTACCTTAAACGGTTTTATCTTCAAACTTTAAACCGCTCTACCCATCCGCTTTATTTTCCTTTGATCACAAAATGCACAAGCCCCTGTAAAAACTGCGGTATTTTTATATAAAAATCCTTCAATGTCAGCATTTTAACAATAAAGCCCGCCCTGAAATAAAATTTTTTATAGGCCCTTTTTACATATTTCATTATTGTATCTCCGCTTAGATGCGGATAATCAAAATAGCCTTTTTGGTCAAACTGTGAGTAATCATCCCATTTTTTTATTTTCAGCCCCCCTGTTTTTTTAAGCTTATCATACAGTCTTGTGCCCGGAAACGGCGTGGCCATTGCGTATTGTGAAAAATGCGGATCAAGTTTTATTGAATATTTTATTGTTTCCTCCATGGTTTCTTCGGTATCATCCGGATGTCCCATAACATAAAAAGTTATAACCTGTATCTTATATTTTTTAAACAGTTTCATTGCTTTTTCAACATCCGCAAGTTTTTCATTTTTTCCGATCTTATCAACCACTTCCTGAACACCTGATTCCACGCCTATTGCCGTTCTGTAAAGCCCCGCGTCTTTCATCATTGAAACCAGTTCTTCATCAAGAATATCCGCCCTTATACCATTCGGAAAAGTAAAAGGGATTTTCAGTTTATCAGCGGTTATTCCCTTCATAATATCTTTTGCCCTGTTGAGATCAGTATTAAAAATATCGTCCTGAATTCCTATCTCCTTTACCCTGTTTACGCGGATAAGCTTTTCCCATTCCCGGATTACATTTTCAGGACTTCTTGCCCGCCATTTTCTTCCAAAAGTACCTTTATAACAAAAGTAGCAGTCAAACGGACAGCCTCTTGAAGTTATCATATTCACAACCGGCTTTCTCCAGCCTATCAGAGGCTGCGGATGAGTATATTTTGAAAGATCCCCGAAAATCTCAATATCCGGAAAAGGAAGCGCATCAAGATCTTCAATAAATTCCGAAGGATTATGAACCGGCATATTGTCCCGCATATAAGATAATCCGCTTATCCCGCTGAAGTCTTTTTTTTGCGCAAGCGCGCTTATAAGTTCATAAAAAACCTTTTCTCCCTCGCCTCTTATCACAAAATCAATATTTCTGTTATTAAGGGCCTCTTCGGGTTCATTTGTCGGATGCGCGCCGCCCAGAATTATCTTTGCGTCCGGCGCCGCTGCTTTTATCCTTGCCGCGGTTTCAAACGCGGGGTTTATAAGCGGAGTTGTCGCGGTTATGCCGTAAATATCAGATATTGGTATCTGCGCCGCGGGATCAAAATTCAGATCCACTGCATCTATTTCATCAAAACCTTTTGCCCGCAGATAAGAGGAAATATAGGCAATACCCAGCGGAATTGTGGCGCTTTTTATCCAAATTGCGGGTTTGGGGTTAATAAATGTTATACGCATTTTCCCTCCGCCGCGCTGCAGAATATTTCCCGGTCACTCAACCGTTACACTTTTCGCGAGATTTCTGGGTTTATCAACATCTATTCCCTTCTTAACCCCTATATAATATGAAAGCAGCTGCAAAGGTATGACCGTTGTAAGCGGATAGTAATCCTCATCTATATCCGGCACATATATTACATCATCGGAGCATTTTTTTATCTGTGTGTTGCTCCGGTTTGTTACGGCAATAATTATACCGGCCCTTGCCCTTATTTCTTCTATATTGTTTCTGATCTTTTCATACAGTTTTCCCTGCGGCGCTATAAATACATTCGGCACTTTATTGTCAACAAGCGCTATGGGCCCGTGTTTCATTTCTCCCGCAGGATACCCTTCTGCGTGTATATAGGATATTTCCTTTAATTTCAGCGCTCCCTCAAGCGCAATCGGATAATTTACATTTCTTCCGTAATACAGAAAATCCTTCTGCTTATAATACTTTGCGGCGGTTTTTTCGATTCTGCCGCGGTCCCTGAGTATTTTTTTTATCATCCACGGTATTTTCCGCATATTTCTGATACATTTTTTCACATCTTCTTTTTTCAGTCTTTTTTTAATACTCCCCGCATAAAAGGCAAATAAATATAATACCGCAAGCTGGCTCAAAAATGTTTTTGTGGCTGCAACTCCTATTTCCGGGCCCGCATGAGTATATATTACTCCTTCGGACCCGCGTGAAAGCGTGGAACCCACTACATTTACCACAGCAATGGTATACCCCGCCTTTTTTTTAAAACTGTTTAAAGCAGCAATAGTATCAGTCGTCTCGCCGGACTGTGATACCGTTATTATAAGTGTTTTTTTATCAATAACAGGGGACTGATACCGTATTTCAGAACCTATATCCACAACTGTATTTATCCCTCCGTATTTTTCAATAATATATTTTGCTGTCAGCGCCGCATAATAGGAGGTGCCGCAGGCTATAATGCGTATATTATTGATTTTTTCAATTTTTGATCTTTTTATTCCGTCAAAATTTATTTCCCCTTTAGAACTGTCAAACCTTCCGAGTATGGTATCCTCAAACGCTGTCGGTTCTTCAAATATTTCTTTAATCATAAAATGCGGAAATCCGCCTTTTTCAGCCTGCTCATGGGTCCATTTTATTTCTTTTACTTTTCTTAATACTTTTCTGCCGCTGTTGTATACCTTAATAGCATCTTTTTTTATAACAGCAACGTCCCCGTCCTCAAAAAATAAAGCTTTTTTTGTATATTTAAGAAATGATGTTACATCCGAAGCTATATAATTTTCCCCTTTTCCGATCCCCGCCACAAGCGGCGATCCGTTTCTTGCCGCAATTATGGTATCCGGTTCTTCCGTGCTTATTACCGCTATGGCAAAAAAACCTCTGACTTTCTTCAAAGCGGATGTTACCGCTGCCAGTATGCCTTTTTTCATTCCCGCGCTTATAAGGTGGGCAAATATTTCAGTATCGGTTTCAGAAATGAATTTATATCCCTTCTTTTTCAGTTCATCCCGAAGTTCAAGATAATTTTCTATGATGCCGTTATGCACCACCGTGATTTTTCCCGTAGAATCAATATGCGGATGGGCGTTTTCCTCACTGGGCCTTCCATGCGTGGCCCATCTTGTATGCCCTATGCCGGTCGTGCCTTTTATTGTTATGTTCTTTATTTTTTTTTCCAGGGCCGCAATCTTCCCTTTTGCCCTGTGCCTTATAAAACCGCCCCTGTCAATAACAGCCGCACCCGCGGAATCATAACCCCGGTATTCCAGTTTCTTTAATCCGCTTATTATCTTTGTGATCGCGTCCTTGTTTCCCGTATACCCTATTATTCCGCAGAGCATTTTTCCGCCTCCGGCAAAATATTTATTTTTTTATATCATTTTTGACATTATAAACTATATCGGAAAGTTTTGCAAAATCTAATATTGAAACGTCCTCTGCGCGCACCTTCGGATCCAGATCCGCTTTTTTCAGAGCTGCCTCAGCATCCGGCTGTTTTATTTCAAAAACTCTGCGCATATTATTGGCAAGAGTTTTTCTTCTCTGATTAAATCCGCCTCTCACAAGCCTGAAAAACGTTTTTTCATCATTTGGTTTTATGCTTTTGCCCTTTTCAAAATCAATCATAATAAACGCAGAATCAACTTTTGGCTCCGGAAAAAAAGCTTTTTTGCTTATTTTAAAAAGTAATTCTGCATCTGCGTAATACTGAACAAAAACACTTAAAGAACCGTAATCCTTGCCGCCTTCTTTTGCGGCGATCCGCAGGGCAACTTCTTTCTGCACGGTCAAGAACATATCCCTGACAATGCCGCGGTTTTCTATGGCTTTTTCTATTATGGGAGTAGTTATGTAATACGGCACATTGCCTGCTATTCTTATTTTTTTTCCGTGCAGCGCGTATTTTCTTATATCTACCTTCAGGAAATCCGCATTTACTATTTCAACATTATCCGCCTTTTCCAGCGCAGTCCTCAGTTTCGGCAGGACTTTGCAGTCAAGCTCCACGGCATATACTTTTTCGCAGAGCGGCGCAAGTTTTTTAGTAAGGCTGCCGGCGCCGGCGCCTATCTCCAGAAAAATATCGTCCTTTTGCGGGTTCATTGCACTGATCATACGGTTTATTTTTACTGTATCGTGAAGGAAATTCTGCCCAAGATGTTTTTTATAATAAAATTTATTTTTTTCTGTTTTTTGCAATTTCCACCGCCGTTTTAAAGGCACAGGTAATGGATCCCGCAGATGCGCAGCCCCTGCCTGCTATATCATATGCCGTACCGTGGTCCGGTGAAGTCCTTACTATCGGCAGCCCCAGAGTAATATTAACCCCCGAATCAAAATATAAAAGTTTTACCGGTATAAGCCCCTGATCATGATACATGCATACCACCGCATCATGCGTATGCCCGTTTACCACTGAATGAAAAACAGTATCCGCGGGATAAGGGCCCTGTGCGCTGATACCGTTCTTTACTGCTTTTTTTATCGCAGGAACTATGTGTGTTTTTTCTTCATCCCCGAACGCCCCCTGTTCTCCGGCATGAGGATTCAGCCCAAGCACAGCTATTTTAGGTTTTTTTATTCCGAAATCTTTTTTCAGAGCCTGATCTGTTATCTTTATTGTTTCATAGATCTTTGAAGCATTTATAAGCGATACGGCTTTTTTTAAAGAAGTATGTATGGTAACAAGCGTCACTTTAAGCCTTTCTCCCGCAAGCATCATTGCGGCTTTTTCTGCTTGTGTAAACTTTGCCAGTATTTCTGTATGTCCGGGAAATTTTACTCCTGCCATATGAAGCGAATGCTTGTTTATGGGAGCGGTCACAATACCGGCTATTTCTTTTTTCAGCGCCATATCAATGGCTGTTTTTATATATATAAACGAAGCCTTTCCTGCTTTTGCGCAGGAAACCCCTTTTTTGTAATCTTTTTCCTTTATAATATTCATATCATACAGATTTATTATATTTTTCCCTTTTTTAATGTCTGCTGCTGTTTTCATAGGATAAATGGCCGCTTTTTTTCCGGCTTTTCCGGCGGCGGACAGCATGGCCCCCATATCGCCTATAACAAACGAATCCGCAAACCTGTTTATATGCCCTGCTGCGTACATTCTGTATATTATTTCAGGGCCGATACCCGCAGGATCGCCCATTGTTACAGCAATCTTGATCTTATTCATCTGCTGCCTTTTATAAATTCCGGTATCTTTGTAAATTCAACTGATGTCTGAACCCCGTCGTTCATGTTTTTTACCGCTGCCATGCCTTTTTCAGCTTCCCGTCCGCCTATAATTACCGCAAAACCGGCTTTTTTTGACGACGCCTCCCTCATCTGCGCCTTAAAACTTTTTCCCTGAAAACTCATTCCTGCAGATATGCCGTTTGACCTGAGTTCTTCCAGAACAGCAAAAGCATTGTCCGCCAGTTCTTTGTCCGCAACAACAAAAACATCCATTCCATAAACCGGCATATCTTTTTTTTCCGCTTTTATTACTTCCGCAAGCCTTTCAATACCCATTGCAAAACCTGTCGCCGGCGCCTGTTTTCCGCCCAGTTCAGCTACAAGATTATCATATCTCCCTCCCGCAAGGATGGTATTCTGCTGCGGTCCGAGTTTGTCGGTTAAAAATTCAAAAACCGTTCCGGTATAATAATCAAGACCCCTTACCATTTTAGGGTCTTCTTCAAATTCCACTTTTGCATTCTTAAGCAGTTCCTTGACCTTTGAATAATGTTCCATGCTTTCTCTGCTTAAGTTCTCCGTAATTATGGGCGCTTCTTCCACCGCTTTTCCGCAGGTATCCCTTTTCTTGCAGTCAAGTACTCTTATCGGCGCGCGGGCAAGTTTTTTTACGCAGTCTTCGCACAGTTTATCTTTTACGCTTTCAAGAAAAACAGCCAGTTTTTCCATATATTCTTTGGTTCCGCTTAAATTATTTATGCAGAGCCGCGCGTTTATTCCCAGTTCCTTTATTATCCGGCTCCCCATTATTATTATTTCAGCGTCTTTATACGGCCCGCCGTCCCCGAACGATTCAGCGCCTGCCTGATAAAATTCTCTGTAACGCCCCGTCTGAGGCCTCTCATACCTGAACATGGGCCCCATATAAAAAAGGTCAGATCTCTCCGGCAGAGAATTTTCTATGTACGCCCGCACAATTGAAGCAGTTCCTTCCGGCCTTAAAACAATATCCCTTCCTTTTTTATCCTTGAAATCATACATTTCTTTCAGAACTATATCACTGGCTTCGCCTACCCCTCTTACAAACAAGGCGGTTTCCTCTATAACAGGAGTGATTATCAGTCTGTAGCCGGACCTTTTCATAACTTCAGATACTGTTTTTATTATATTTTCCCACAACAGACTGTCATTTCCCGCAACATCTTTTACACCGCGCAGCCTTTTATACAGCAAAATTTATTTCCCCCGCACTTTTTCAATAAATTTTTCTTCTTCTTTTATTTTCATTATATAATAATTCTTCACGGAATCTCCGTATCTGTCAAAAGAAAACATACCGGTAACACCTTCATACCGCCTTACTCCTTTTAATATATCCTTAAAACTTTCTCTTGATTCAATTCTGCGGTCTATTATGCTTATTACTATATTCATAAGGTCATAAGAATTTGCCGCAATAACATTCGGAGTAACCGCATACTTTTCCCTGAATTTCGATACAAACAACTGCACTGTTTCTTTTGGATCGTTTATATAAAACTCGGACGGATATACAAATCCTTCAACGCTTTCCCTGAAACTTGAAAGATAACGGCCCGAGCTTATCGTGCTTCCGAAAACCGGAAGCATCAGTTCATAAAATTTAAGCTGATCCTTCACAAGCACCATTTTTTTGTCTTCCGCGGGTATATAAAGCGCATCAAGCTCCAGAGGATTTATGCGCGGTTCTTTTATCTTTCTGTAATTAAAATAAATCTCATCTATAATTTCTTCATCAGATGCGGCTATTGCGGTTATGGTAACACTGTAATTATGATAATCATCCTTCGTGAAATTATACCCTGTTAATGTATTCCCCTCATCATCAAAAGTTATCTCCGGAAGAAAATTCGCATTTAATGTATTTGATTCTTCTTCCTCTATCCGCCCCCATATAAGTATATCCGAGCCTGTTCTGTGCGCTATCGTCAGCGCTATGTCCCTGTCAAGATCAGCCGGAGCCACTCCTATATTTTCCATTGCTCTGTTTGTTACCGTCTGTTTATGAACCCTGACATTATCATTTTTCGCGACAGCATAACTGAGCCGTTTTGTCATCTCCAGGTCTATTTCGTGTTTTTCTATATTTTCGCCAAAAGGAGAAAAATGCAAAAGTGCAATATTAACCCGTTCTTCTTTTCCGCCGCCGGTGCTGCCGGGCATTCTGTAAAGATTCATATATGCATTTATTCTCTGCATTATTCTTTCCGCATATTTTCCCATTAGATCCGATATCGCTCTGTTTTCCTCTGCTTTTTTTGATTTAAGCAGCATTGCGTCTATACCGCCCATAAGGATTATCTGTTCTTTTAAATCGGATATGCCCGGATCATAAGCGGCCCGTCTTACGATCTCGCCGCCGCCGCGCGAAAATTTTTCCTCAAAAAAACGGGTCATTGTATCTCCGAGTGAATTGTCCGGATAAATTGACCCTATTCTTTTTATATCCGTGTTTTCCAGTATATACCCTGCCATAGCATAACTCTGTCCTTTTGCGGTGCCGCAGTTCCTGAAAAAATAATCCGATGTTTTGGGCAGTCCTGGCTGCGCCGCTGTGGGCGAAAATAAAGCTACATTATAACTGCTCAAAATAGGGATTATCCTTTTTACTGTTTTTGAATACAACGGCCCCACAAAAGTTATAACATTCTCCTTTTCAATCGCATTTACAATCTGCTCATCAAGTTCTTTTTCCGGAAGATTTTCATCTATATAAAAAACTCTTATTTTTTCTTCTTCAGGAAGGCCGGCATTATACTCCGCAAGCGCAAGATCAAAACCGTTTTTTATTATTTTTGTAAGTGCTGATGCATTTCCGGAAAGCGGAAAAACAGCCGCTATTTTATGCCTGTTCACGGGTTTGTATTTTACCGCCTGCCTGAATTTTGCTGATATTTCTTCATAAAAAACAGAGTCCCTGTACTCCATAAGAAAAGCTTTTGCATGTGCGGTAAAATCCTCAATATTTCCTTCTTTTATATCCGCAATACATATGAAATAAAGTGCGTATTCGTTAATAATCGGATGCATATCTTTTCTGTATATCTGTTTTAATTTATCAGCCGTTATTTTCTTTAAGAAATCCCTGAGTTTGGCGAGTATATTATCTGTATATTCCGGAAACCGGTGCCTTTTTTCCAGAAGAACCTTCATTTTTTCAAAAACTTTATTATAACTGCCTGTTTCTTCATATATTTCAGCAAGTCTGAGTATTGAAACATATCCCCAGACAGTATCGGAATAATACGCTTCATTATGCGAAAAATACCTTATGGCGGATTCTGTTTCTTTCAGGTTCATATGATACTGCCCCGCCCAGAATGCTCCTTTTGCCCGCTCCTGCGCATTTTCCCCTTCTGTTGCCATTTTTCTCCACTGCAGAATCTCTTCGGGACTTACTGTTATTTCTTTCTCAGAAACAACTGCATCAGGTGTTTTCAAAACGGCTTTAGGGGCGCATCCCCAGGCATAAAACATCAGAAATAATACTGCCGCCGCTGCCGCTGCTTTTACCCGTCTCATCATTTTTACCGCCTCAGATAATTCTCATTTATATTGACATCATACTTTTTCCTGAGCCTTTCTATTACATCTTCAAAAATTTCTTTTTTCTTTTTATTTTCTATTATCTTTATGATCCTGTCTTTGGAATCTGAAAAAGATATTTCTTTTTTGTCATTTATCCTGATTATATGGTATCCGTAAACAGTCTGAACCGGTTCGGATATTTCATCCACGCCCAGTGAAAATGCGGTGTCTTCAAATTCTTTTACCATAACCCCTTTTGTAAAATACCCCACGTCGCCGCCTTTTGTTCTGGTCGTGGAATCTTCTGAATATTTTTCCGCGGCATTTTCAAAATCCCTGCCTGCAAGAAGACTTTTGTATATATTGCGCGCAAGAGCGGAATTTTTTACAAGAATATGCTGTGCTTTAATCTCTATAAAATCCTCTTTATTTTTATTGTAATATTCTTTTGCTTCAGCATCGGTAACTTTTGACTTTTCTTCCACGTTTTCATTATAATAAGCATGCGAGAGTATTTCGTCATAATCCCACTCATATCTGTAACGCAGTTCCTTTTTTTTATTATACCCCTGTCTTTCAGCTTCAAGAGCCATAAGTTTTTTATTGAAAATATACTCTAAAAGTTCTGTTTCCTGAGCCTCTGTCAGTTTTGTACCATGCCGTTCCTGCATATATTCCCTGATTATCCTATATCTTTCCTGATCCAGCGTAAAATCACCTATTTTCGCCATAACATTTTTACTGAGTTCCTCGTCCTTTTTTTCCCGCGACGCGTCTTCCTGTTCAGCCTTTTTTTCATTTTCTTCCTTCAGTTTCTGTAATTTTTCCATACTGCCCGGGTCTCCGCCCTCCTCGTTATAAGACAATTCAGGATCATGGCCGCCCCCCGTTGTACCGCATCCCGCCGCGGCAAAAACTGCCGCACATAAAAAGATTAATATAAACTTCCGCATTTCGCACCTCATTTTTTTCAGATATAAAAATTATTTCCGGAACCTGTAAAAATTTGTATAATATTTAAGTGAATTCGGCTTTGAACTGCATTCCCCGCCTATGCGTATTTTTGCTATCTGTTTTTCTTTTCTTAATTCATGCAGGCGTGTTATTATTTTATCCCTTAATTCATAGGGATTTATCGGATTCATATATATTTTTGTGCCCCCTTCAAATCCTGCGGTTATATTTATCCTCATTTTTATCATTATATGCCAGGGCATGACATCAACAGAATCAACCGGTGTATAATACCATTCTTCATTTGTTGCTATCTGCGAAGTAAGCGCGTTATGGACACAATGCAGTATATCTGAAAATCCTTTTAATTCACTGTCTGTCATGTCATAGGGATATACTTTATCGCTTTTTGAAAATATTGCCACCGTTGGAAACCTGTGCCCTATATCAGAAAAAGCAATAGCATGATCATTTTCCGCTATCACCAGATTGAAATAAACCGCCATATTTGCCGCCATCTGGTTGTATATATTAGGATTCTTTCTGAGCAGCACTCTTTCCCTGTCAAGCGCAACCCCCCATTCATCAATTGCAACAAGCTGTTTATGAAGATGATCAAATGACGCGCCGGCGGGCCTGAGCCAGTTCTGAAAAACACTTACATATCTTACATATTTATTATTCTTATATATATTCTGTACTCCTTTAAGCGTGAATTTTATATACCGGAAATGCTCCTCCGGCGTAAGTTCGCCTGAAGAACAGAGTTGAGTGTCGTATTTAGCGCCTTTTATATAATGTTTTTGCGCTACAATAAGTTCGTGTCCGCCCATAAAAAAAGCATCAGCCATTTCCAGTTTCTGTTCTTTTGAAACATTTTTGGGATCCCTGCCCAGAAGTTTAAGTTTCATATTTATTATGTTCATTACATGTTCTCTGCCTTTTTTATCAGTCAGATAATTTTTTTTTGCTTTTTCAACCTGCCCGGGATTTTTATACCCGTAATTTTTCTTCCAGTAATCAGTTGTAACTATCTCAAAAAGATTGGGTATTCTTCGGAAAACAGGCTTTGTTTTAGTAAGTTTAGATGGCTTTAAATTTGAAAATGAAACATATTTTTTCCCGACTTTTACAAGCCGCTCTTTTTCCGGCGGAGTATTTAAATACTTTGTCTCGCAAAAATTGCAATAATCTTCTTTTTTCTTTTTTTCAAGTTTTTTAGCTGATTTAGGTATCGCATTCGTAATGGGTTTTGAACCCCTGCCCGGCACATTCCATACTTCCGTTGCAGTAAAGGGATTTATCTGTTTTAACGTCCCATCCTTCATGGTTATAAGATATTTACTGTATTCAGACATATTTTTCTCTCTTTTTTTATATTTTAAAGGCTGTTTTATTATATGAAAAGATTATATATGATTTTAAACGTTAATACAAGGGGATTTAAGAAAAGCCGGCAGCTTGGCAGTTTAGAAGTTTGGATGTTTGGTCTTTCTCAAAACTTAAAGCTCAAAATTTTCCTTTATTTTTCGGCATACCGCCTTTAAATCAAAAATCAAAAATATCCGCTTTGCGGATGAAACGTATGGAATTGAAGAGCTTAAATAATAGAACGTTAGCAGCAATAAAAAATTAAAAATTGGCTTTCCTCATTCTTTTACCGCGCCTTTTGTAAGCCCCTGGACTATTTTTTTCTGAAAAACAACGGTCATAATGATTATCGGAGCTGTTGTTACTGCTGATGCCGCCATTATCTGGCCCCACGGAGTCTGACCATGAAGCCCTGTAAACAGGGCTATACCTACAGGGACTGTTCTTGCGGTATGATCCGTCGTAAGCATAAGAGCAAAAAGAAATTCGTTGAATGAAAATATAAAAGCAAGCAGAAGCGTTGATGCTATACCGGGAGCGGCAACCGGAAGTATTATTCTCCAAAATACCTGAAACGGGCCCGCACCGTCAATATAGGCCGCATCATCCAGGCTTTTCGGAAGCGAAGCAAAATAACCCGTCAATATCCACAATGACAGCGGCAGCGCCCAGGCAACATAAGGCATTATAAGCCCTGTTTTTGTGTTTATAAGCCCCGCTGAACTCATAATTTTAAATATATATCCTGCTATTGATATCTGAGGAAACATTGACATACATAAAACCGCAAGCAAAACCGTTATTTTCCCTTTAAATTCCATGCGAGTCACGGCAAAAGCACCCAGGGAAGCAATAATAACCGTTATAACAGAAGCAGCTGATGATACAATTATACTGTTTTTCAGATAATCAAGAAAATGCAGGTTTCTGCCTGCAATTACATCGCTGTAATGCTGCAGAGTAAAAGATATCTTTCTGCCCTGCGCAAGAAAATCCGGATCGCCTGAAAAGCTTATTATAAGCATATATATAAAAGGCGCCAGACAAAATATAACGGCTCCAATATAACCCGCAGCAGTTATTATTTTCTGCAGCTGTTCTTCTTTCATCCTATTTCCCCCTTAAATTTAAGGGTTTTTACATAAAAAACAGATATAACGAGCGCAATAACAAAAAGAACCACCGATACTGCGGAACCCGCGCCGTAATCCCCGGTCAGATAATGCGAATAAGCCAGCATTGAAAGAGAATTTGTGCTTCCGCCCGGACCGCCGCCGGTCAAAACATAAATAATATCAAATATCCTGAGTGCGTCTATTGTACGGAACAAAAGCGCAACTGTTATAACAGGTTTTAAAACCGGAACAGTAATATAAAAAAATCTCTGCAGAAAATTTGCCCTGTCCACTTTTGCCTGTTCATATATTTCTCCGGGTACTGCCTGCAGGCCGGCCAGTACGATTATTGCCACAAACGGAACTGTTTTCCAGACATCAGCGGCAACTATCGCAAAAAACGCGCTCGTTGACGTTCCCAGCCAGTTGATTTCAATACCGGGCAGAAGAAAATTCGCAAGACCATAATGATAATTATAAATAAGCTCCCACACCTTTGCGGAAACCGCAATCGGCACGGCCCAGGGTACAAGAACAGCGGCGCGTAAAAAACTTTTTCCTTTTATATTTTCATTCATCAAAACAGCAAGCAGTATGCCGAGCGCCAGTTCAAGAGGAACGGATACCGCTATAAATAAAAGGGTAAATCCCAAAGACTGCCGGAATGATGATGAAACGTACATATCCGCATAATTCTGAAACAGAATAAATTTTTGGGGAAGAAAAGGAATATCACGCAGCAAAGAATTAAATATGGCGCCGATAACGGGAACCGCGATCAAAACCGCCACAAATATCAAAAGCGGCAGAACAAACAGCCACGGCACGGCAATCTTGCGCAGGTCAGCCTTCCGTATATCTTCTGATAACTTCATTTACTTCCCTTTCTGCCTGCTCAAGCGCCTCTGCCGGCGTTTTTTCTCCGGAAATTGCGGCATTCAGATAAGGCTGCAGCACATCGGAAACCGCAGTATAATAAGGCACCATCGGCCGGGCAGCGGCGTTTTCAAAAACATCTTTAAGAACAGCAAGATGCGGTGCTTTAAGCAGAACCTCCGCATCCTCATATACGTCTTTTCTTCCCGGATTCCATCCCAATGTGATTACAAATCCTTTTTGAACACCATAGGAAGCCAAAAAACTTAACAATTTATAGCTTTCTTCTTTTTTTTCCGAATAAGCCGAAATCCCCGCATGCCATCCGCCAAGAACCGAAGCGCTTTTCCCGTTTTTAAAAGAAGGCAGAGGAGCTATCCCTACTTTGCCCTCCAGCAGATTGTTTTTCTTATTATAGATCCCCCAGGCATAGGGCCAGTTGCGCATAAAAATACCGCGGCTCTGTTCAAAAGCAATTCTTGAATGTTCTTCTTTCATTTCGGTAAAAGTATTTTCCGGGGATATTTCATATTTGTTTATCAGATCCGACATAAACTGAAGCGCCCGGATATTTTCCGGCGTATCAAGATCCATTTTACCGTTTTTTATATCCATGTTGCCGTTGTTTGATGTTATAAATTCAAGAAAATTACATACAAGCCCTTCATACTGCGCACCCTGCCATAAAAAATAAGGAGTAACGGGCCATCTTATTCCCGCATCAATATATTTTTCCTTTGTAGCCGTGCAAATATCCACAAGTTCTTTCCATGTCTCCGGAGGGCCTTTTATGCCTTCTTCTTCAAATATATCTTTACGGTAATACAGCAGGCCCCCGTCCACAGAAACAGGTATTGCCATAAGATTTCCGTTAAAAGTACATACATCTTTGAGTATACCCTCAAAGAAACCGGACATGCCCGGATTGTCTTTTTCAATATAAGGATCCAGAGGTTCCAGCCACCCGGAGTATGCAAACTGCGGGAGCCACGCTATATCCATCAGAAAAACATCAGGTTCGTTTTTCTCTGCCTGCAGCGGTGCTGTCAGGCCCTGTCTGCGCATATCAGAATCCGTAGGCTGGCGCACCAGTTTTACTTTTATTCCGTATTCTGTTTCAAATTCATCAAGAATGCTCTGCCATACATCCAGTTCATTCGGCGCACCTCCGGTATAGAGGGTTATGTCATATTTTTCCCGGCCGCATCCAAAAAAACAGATAATCAGACTCATCAGTATAATTATTTTTTTCATTTTTTCCCCGCTTTAATTTTTTCAGAATTTCAGATTTTTTATTTTTTACCGCATCTGATAATGTCAAATCTACAGATACAGATTGAAATCCAGATAACCCTGAAGATAATAACTGTACCCATCCTTTAAATTCAGGTATTCAGGCGATGCATAAAGTATGTTATACGCGGTGCCCAGATTAAATTCAAACTCCGGCATATTAAATCCAATGCCCGCGTGATATCCCATTTTATTCAGAAACGGATTGCCGTGCTGCCCGGAAGATATTCCGTCCGGATAACTTATGCCGGTTACCGGATCTGTTCCCGCTATACCGGTCCCGTCAAACCTTGTAAACTGATAAGATAGTCCGCCTCTTACGGAAAAACGATGCGATGGTTTTATATCAAGCCCAAACCTTATTTCATATACATTTCTGTCAATGTAATCCGCTTCTGTCTCCGCATTGGTCCCTGTCCATTCATATTCAATGGGAATAGAAATATATTTTATGGGTGTCACACTGGCGCCGAGCAGAAAGGAATGTGTATGCGTTTTAACCAGACCCGCGAGTCCGGTGTAATTTCCGGGTATAGGGTCATACTGCGCCGTAAAAGTAACATCATCATAATGTATATTTGTTTCGGAAAATTCATAATCATAGCCCAGCGCTGCCGTTACATATTGGAAATTTGTTCTTGCTCCGGATTTTACCCTGAACGCCTTAAATTTTCCCACGGTTTTCATTCCTGACTCCAGCGTCTCAAGCGCTGTAGGAACTCCGAGTATTCTTGTATATATTTCATTTTTAAAATTGGCGTCTGTTAAAACATGTACGGGCGCTTCAATAAAGCAGAAAGCTTCATGCTCGCCGTTGCCTATCATATAATGAACATTTCCTTTTATGTTAAAACCCGCAGTGTCATATTCATATGTCTGTTCCAGCCATAGATCCTCCGTATTTACGTTTGAAGCCGCCTCAACCACCGCGTCAACATCCGGATCATTTTCGGTTCCATATTCATAAGTTTCTCTGTCGGTTACTTTTATAAAACTTGTTCTTGAAAGCTGATACGGCATATCAAACCAGCTTTTAAATGTTATATCGCCGTATGATTTTTCCGGATTATAGGTTCCAAAAGAAGCTGTTATATCAAGCTTATCCTGAGGAGTAATTATATAAGGAAGGAACATACCCACACTTATATCCCAGGAAAGTTCAGTAACAAGTATATCATTATCCACATCCATTAACCCGTCATTAAAGACAGCTTGTCTATAGGGCGCATAAAGATATCCCAGTGATGCGGCCGCGCCCAAAAGCGGTATTGGTTTATAACCCGCAATATATGTTCCGCCAAAAAGATTTCCTGTTTTATTGTTTATCACATCAGGGCCGTCAGGCAGCGGTATGCTGTAAACTGTATATTTATTATAGGTATTATGGTAATAAGCCTGTACACTGTTCATGAATTTCTCGGTCGGCCAGGATACATCTCCCACAGAATCGCTTAAAGTGAGTATCTGCGTTTCATTAAAGAATTCCTTTTCGTCAAAATATTTAAGCACCTTTCCGTACTTGCCCCAAAAAGGCTGAAAACTTATAAAATGTTCTTCTTTTCTGAATAAAAAACCTGATTTTATTCCTCTTGCGGCGCCGTCAAGCGCTGTTGTCTGATCGGGGATAGTAAGTTTTAATCCTCCCAATGATGTCATTTTAGCGCGGCCTCCCTTTGACCACTGCTCCCTTGAAAGCTCCCTTGCCGTTATTATCTTATCTTTTGCCTCCTGCCGCAGCGGCGTACGCACCTCTTTTTTTTCTTCTTTTACAGGCGTTGGAGTAGCTTCGGGTTCCGGAGTATCATCCTGTTTTTCCGGTTCTTTTTTTTCTGCGGTTTTTGCTGTTTCAACAGGTTCTTCCGCCGCAGGCTCCGTCCTGACATATTTCCCGGCCCGTCTGTCCCAGTATCTGCTTCGGATATCCGACGCATCGCGCTCGCGCATTTCTTCTCTTTTATAATAAGGATCAAGATTCGGCGGTATTTTCAAAGAAGGATCAATTCTCTGAGCCCTTCTGTATTCTCTCATGGCTTCATCTTTTTTATCCAGCATCATTAGGCTGTTGCCTTTCCATAATAAAGCTTCAGCAGAATCTTTGTTTATTTCAATTGCATTGTCAAAATGTATGATTGCGTCCTTGTATTTCCCTATTTCAAATATTCTTTTACCCTGTTGAACATAAAAAACAAGAGGATCCACCGTATTCGCATATAAAACCGAAGCAATAAAAAAAGCGATTAAAGCAACTATTGTTTTTTTCATTATACTATCTCCTGTGTTTTGTTTAAACTATTGTTATTAAAGAATAACATAAAAATAAATTAATTTCAAAACAAGTTTTTAACCCGCTGTGTAAACGTTTTTTTGTTTTTATACGTCATATTTTAATATGGATTTTATATGTTTTACTGATTTAATAATATGCTATTATATTGATATAAATAAAAAAAGGCGGTGTTTTATGAACAGATTTTTTATTATTGGCTTCTTATTGCTTTTTGTTTTTAATCTTTTTTCATATGCGGGGACAGAAATTGATCCTTCACTTAAAATATCACAAAAATACGCGGATGAAAGCAGAAGACCCGTCAGAATATACGACCCTAAAAACGGTTCATTTAAAGGTTATATTTTCAGAGCAGATCTGGATGCATCCGGAAAAAAAGAAATTATAATTCCCTATACCACAAGAAAAACTGATGCTGCTGTCGAAAAAAACGCCGATATTTTCCCTCAGACCCTTGTTATTGACGTGATCAGGAACGGTAAAATAACAAGAAATTTCATGAAAACAGAACTCCTGTACACAAAACAGCCGAAAATTTATTTAACATCCGCAAAACTGTTTGAAAATGAACTCCCGAAATTGTTTTTAATGGCGGATACAGGATTTAAAGAACACGGCATAAACCGGCATCGCCTGATTTTTGCCGGTTTTGATTCCCGCGGCAAAAACAGAAGAAAAGAATTTCAGACTTCTGTAATGCCCTGGGGCTTCATATTAAAACAGTGGGAAGGCGTTTCTGCATCAGTCAATACTTTTGATCTTTTCCGTGAAAAAAACACAGGGAAATTTTATATTCATGTTATTAACAGTTCCGGGAACCGTCCGAAAGTATCCGGCAAAGAAATTTCAGCATTCAAAGAATCACTGAAAAAATACAGAAAAAATATATACTGGGAATATTGATCCCGCATTTTAATAAGAAAACAGCTCCGGCATACGTCCAAAAATTATCTTCTTCGCGGCTATTAAGCCACAAACAGACTGTTTGTGGAAAAATTCGGGTCGCTGGTAAGATTTACTCCGAGTTTTTTAAGCGCTATTTCATCTCCCGGCGTCGGTATTGTTGTTATATGCACTTCGCAGTTCCTTAACTGTTTCAGTTTTTCAACAGCATGCTGCGCGGCGGGGTTGGTTGTGGCGCTTATGCTCAGCGCAATAAGAGTTTCTTCAAGATCAAGACTTGCGGTTTTTTTCTCATAAATATCTTTTTTAAAATTTGCTATGGATTCGGTTATATTAGGCGATAAAAGATGAATATTATCAGGAATATTCGCGAGATATTTTATCGCGTTCAGTATAAGGCTTGAAGCAGCGTGCATTAAACTGTTGTTCTTTCCCGTAATTATCAGTCCGTCTTTCATTTCCAGCGCGGCGCCGCAGAATATTCCTTCATTGCCTTTGCCGCTTTTCTCGGATTCTTCCGCGGCCCGGCGCGCGGGGCCCACAACTTTTCTGTCCTCCTGCTTTATTCCCATATTTTCCATCAGAAGTTCGGCTCTTTCCACCACATCTTTTTCAATTATACCCAGCAGGTATTCGCACCTGCTCCTGAAATATCTTCTTATTATCTCCTGTTTTGCGGCTTCCATAACAACATTATCATCAGTTATTCCGAACCCGGCCCGGTTCACGCCCATATCCGTCGGTGATTTATAAAGATCCTTTTCATCCATAATTCTTTTCAGGATTCTTGATATCACCGGAAACATCTCCAGATCCCTGTTATAATTAACTGTTTTTTCATTGTACGCTTCCAGATGAAAGGAGTCTATAATATTAAAATCCTTAAGATCAAGGGTTGCCGCTTCATAAGCAACATTTACAGGATGTTTTAACGGCAGGTTCCATATGGGAAAAGTTTCAAATTTTGAATATCCGGCATCAATGCCCCGCTTCTGATCGTGGTAAATCTGCGAAAGACAAGTTGCAAGTTTTCCGCTGCCCGGCCCGGGCCCGGTCACCACAATAAGCTGTTTTTCGGTTTCTATATAATCATTGGCGCCGTAGCCTTCTTCGCTTACTATAAGATCAACATCCGTGGGATACCCTTTTGTAAATTTATGCGTATAAACTTTTATTCCGCTGCGCTCCAGCTTGTTCTTAAACTGCCGCGCCGCAGGCTGTTCTTCAAATCTTGTTATAACCACCCCTATAACATCAAGCTCCATTTCTTTCAGATCATCTATAAGCTTAAGAACATCCGTATCATACGTTATGCCGAAATCCGCTCTTATTTTTTTTCTTTCAATGGCCCCCGCATATATTGCGATTAATATTCCTGTTTTTTCCTTTAGTTTCCGCAGAAGTTTGATCTTTACATTCGGGTCATAGCCGGGCAGTACTCTGGCCGCGTGAAAATCAAACATAAGTTTTCCGCCGAATTCAAGATACAGTTTGCTGACTTTGCCTACTCTTTCCAGGATATACTGTGACTGCTGCTCAAGATATTTTTTATTGTCAAATCCTTTTTCTTCCTTCATTATCCACCTGCCCCTTCTTTTTAGTCGTTTGCACTCTTGCGATTTTACTGTTTTTTCCCGGTTTTATATTATATCATTGATAAAATTATTTTCATCTATCCACAATACGGCTGTTTCACATTTTTTTTTCCAGGACGCAATTGTCTCCTCTGCCTCGTTTAACTGTATGATCTGCTGTGTTTTCGAAACCGGGTTATAAACACATCCCGCATGAGCCGTTATAATAATTAATTTTGAACCATGCGTGTTCAGTGATTCTTCAACTCTTTTTTTCAGGGAATACATTTTCACGCGGGTTGAACTGTCTTCATTGTCCCGGTTAAGGTATTTTACGGCTCCGGGTTCGGTTATATTATCCACATAATCAACCCCGAAATTTTCAATAATATAACTGATTACAGGAATCTGTATTTTCCCGTCTATGCAGTTTATTACTGTTGCGTATGATTCAGACAAAATATTCTCCCATACCTGCTCATTTCAATAATATTTCTTTTTCGCTGAAAACATCAGCTTCAAAAACATATATTTCTGTTTCAGGATCCAGATAAGCATCTTTTTTAAGCCCGGCCTTATCGCTGCAAAGATGTTCCATAAATTCTGTTTTTGACCAGTTCGTTTCTTTTGCCACCTGAGGAAGAAAAACACCCTGTGCAAATCCTTTTTTTACTATTACGCCGTGTTTTTCAAGATCTACATTTTCTGCACTTTCAACCTTTTTTTTGGGATATAAAACCGATATTTCAATATCAATATCCTTTAGTTCCTCCTCACTCAGAGGTTCAAATCTTGGATCATTGCGGGCCGCCTGTACAGCCATTTCTTCAACAGTAATATACAGAGGGCGGTCCGATTCTATTACACCTATACATCCCCTGAGTTTTCCATTGTTATGCAGAGTAACAAACGCACCGCATTTTTGTTTTAACTCTTCATTTTCTGTCTCAAACTTCACAACAGCCTTATTTAAAAAATATTCCCTTATGGTCCGTCTCGCAAGCGCCAAGAGTATTTTTTTTGATTCCCTGTCAAGCATACCGCACCTCCATCTTTTTTTGTTTTTTTACTATTGACATTTTACATCAAAAAATTATAATATGTCTTCATTCAGTGTGGGCCCTTAGCTCAGTCGGTTAGAGCAGTAGACTCATAATCTATTGGCCGTAGGTTCGAGTCCTACAGGGCCCACCAATTTTAAAATCTGTCATTATGGGCCGGCGCCCTTTGTTTCTTTGATATTTTCCGCCTCTGCTTTTCTCAGAAAAACCACCGCCTACCACAATACCTCACTGATTCCGGTATTATGCAGTTTTATATCTTTTATAAATTCCATAACACCATATATATCCGTTACCGGATGCGGGACAAATTCTTCATTACTGATAATCGGCACAATACCCGCTCTTTCTATTCTTCCGTCTTTCAGGCTTATTTTTAAAATTCCGGCTCTTTTTGTCTCTTTTGCTGTCTGGTCAAATATATAATTGCCGAGTCCGTAAAATATGTATTTGCCTTTATATTTCTCTATGTCCTGAAAAATATGAGTATGTGAGCCTACTACCATGTCAGCTCCCGCGTCAATAATACGCGCCGCAAAAACACGCTGTTTTTCGGTTACCGGTCTGTATTCCTCGCCCCAATGCAGGTATATTATTATTATATCCGCATAATCTCTTGTATCTGCTATATCCTTTCTTATCACTTTCAGAATAGCCGGTATGGTTCCGTATCTGTCCATTGAAGCCGCAAAACTTTCATGTGAAACCTTTGAATAAGAAAAAAAAGCTGCTTTTGTGTTGTCTATTTCCGCAATATAGGGTTCATTGGGCAGGGTCTGATCGCCTTTCCATACACCCTGGTAGTTTATGTTGTTTTCATCCAGTATTTTTATTGTGGAATAGAGCCCTTTTTCACCGTAATCCAGCGCATGATTATTGGCCAATGATACGATATTTATTCCGGCTTCCGCAAGAACACCGCCTGTTTCCTCCCTTGCAAGAAAATGTATCTGCTTATCACTGACTTTTTTGTAATTTTCTTTTTCCATGTTCCGCATTACGGGTGTCTCAAGATTGGCAAAATTGATCTTTGAATTTGCCAGTATGGACCGTATCTTTTCAAATGTATAACCCGCGCCTTTTTCATCCATAAAAGGATCCATTCTTCTTCCCAGCATAATATCGCCGCCTATGGTAATGGAACACGGTTCATCTTTATTTATAATTTCTGCATTCCTCTGTTTTTTTATGCCCGGGCCCGCACAGGAAAAAAACATAAGCACAGCGGTTAAAAACAGCAGGCCTCTTATTTTTTTCATTGTTTCTGCAGAAGATTTTTAATAAAATTACCGGCTTTATCCGCCAGATTTTCACTAATATTTTTCATCATTCGCTTCTGGGAAAAATCAAATTTTTTCTTTTTAATTTCTCCGTATATCCTTACATCCAGCGGCATCCATCCGTCAGGATTATAACCATAGCTTATATCCGTTACGCCAAATGCTTTCGCGAAAGCATTTTCTATGTCCCTGCCTGTTTTTGGGTTCAGATCATTTTCAAGGCTTATATCCATTTTATTGTCAACCGTTACATAACCTCTGCCGCGTATCCTGATATCCCCGTCATTTCCTTCAGGGCCGTTTAAAACCCTTATATTCACAAGATCGGCCCGCCCTCCGGACATTTTAAAATCTAATCCGGAATCTGTAAACGGAACAGCCTGCTCCATAAATTTCATTCCGAATTTTCTTGAAAGTTCTTTTCCCAGGTCAGTCATTTTTATCCTGCCGTCTGCCAAAGTCACTTTGCCTTCCCCTTTTATTGTCCGGGGTATATCATTAAATGTTTCGCCCGCGAATTTCGTCCTCATATTCAGTTTCCCATGAACATTGCCCTGAAGATCTTCAAGCACGGTTTTTTCTTCCGGGTTCTTATCAGGAAGAAATTCAATCAGATCATTAATAAGCTTATTAGCAGCCACATCATATACATTAAATGACATGCCGTATTTTTCCGCACTCATATCCGCGTTCAGATTTGCCGTAATGGTTCCTTCATAGCCGTCTATTGATGTTTCCGAATACACTTCATTGCCGGCAATCCTTGTGTTTGAAAAAGTTTTTCCCAGTTGGACGGTTTTAAAAAATATTGAATCCGCTTTAAGTGTCATATAAATATCCGGTATTGTTGTTTTTCTTTTTAAATCTTTTCTCTGCTCCGGTCCTGTCTTTTCCGTTTTAAGCGCTTTTTTTTCTTCTTTTGTTTTTGAAGGAAATAAAACAAACAGCGTTTCCGCCGCAATTTTTGGGGAATATACATCAATATCCACTCTGCTTTTTTCCGGTATGTTTATTTTTTCTCCATCAACGGTGATTTTTACGGATGAACCGGATAATAGCATTTCAATTTCAGCATTTAAATCAAAATCATCGCGCAGACTTATGCTTCCTCTTATCTGTTCTACTGCCTTTTTGCCGTTATAAGTTATGCCGCCCGAAAGAATATTTGTATTGTTTCTGAACTCAAGTTTTCCGCCTTTTACATTTACAACCGCGGTGTTTGTAATATTTATATCATGACTGACAGCATCTGTTTTTTTACGGCTTTCCTCATCCATAAGTTTCACAATGTCATTTGAATTAATTTTTGTTATAAAATTCCCCGTAATATTTTTAAGATCTTTTATTTCAACTATTCCTGTTGTCTCGGTTTCTCCTATCATTAAAGGTTTTATATTTATTTCCGCCTGTTTTTTTCTGAGATCAGCGCTTATCCCGGTTTTCAGTGATACCGGTATTGTGTGTTTTTTATAGTTTATAATACAGTCTGCCTTGGCGCCTATCGGTTTCACTGCGCTTAAAACAACATCCTCCATCTTAAAATTAAATTTTTCCATCTTTACGTCCTGTACGTTTTTTTTGGAACGGTCCACATACCGTACTTCCCCGTTTTTGACCGATATACTGGTTATTATAAGGTCAAGGGCAGTTTCTTTATTTTTTCGTTTTTTCTGTTCTTTGCCGGGCTGTTTTTTTTCTTTTTTGCCGGTTTTCTGCAGATTCTCAATAATATCACTAAAATTAAATTTTCCGTCTTTTTCTTTTATTATCAGTATCCGGGGTTCTACAAGCGAAAAATCATGAATAACAAGTTTTTTCGCAAAAAGCGCAAATAAATTATATTTCAGCACTACAAGCTCATCCTTTATAAAAGCCCTGTCATGTCCGTATTGCGGATTCTCCCCTATTGCAACATTATGAAGTTCTATACCCTTAAATATATTAAATTTCAGCTCCCCCACAGCTATGCGGCGCCCCGTTATTTTTCCGGCTTGCTCAGTAACAATATCTTTAACTTTTTCAAGCGGGAACCATAACGGCACAGTTGCCGCTGCCGCTGCTGTTATTATCACAAAAACCCCGGCTGTTATAAACAGTATCTTTAATGTCTTTTTCATTTTTTCACCTGCCTTTTATCTGCAATATTTTACAATATGGGGGTTAAAATACAAGATTTTTTTATTCAAAACAATAAACATTCCGGATATTTTTGATTTTTTATAAAAAATTTCAAGATACGCCGCTGATTTGGTTTTTTTATGCCTGTCCTCATACCCCGGCTGGTCTTGCTGCTCTGCAGCGTATATGATTGAATTTTTAGGATTATAATATGTTCAAAAATACAGAACCTTGAGCCGGCTTCAAATAGAAAAAGGGAGGCAGCCGGCTCAAGACTGCCTCCCGGGGGTAGAGAAAAAACCGCCTGCTGTGCACAAACAGAAGGTTACTGGTTTTTCCTTTCTTTTTCCCTCATGCTTTTCAATGTTTTTACAAATATGCCCGCAACTGCGCTTGATTCATTCATAAGCTCCTCAAGTTTTGCGGATGAATACAGGCCCGACTCTTTTATGAGCTCAAGCCAGAATTTTGTTGTGTCGGTATTTTCCACTACTGTTCTCAGGTCCGAAAGATATTCATCTTTTGGTTTTCCCCGGCTTGCGTTCCTGTAAACTGTTCCTACGGACGCAGCCAGCCTTATCAGCTGCTCGCCTGCATAGTTTCCTGCTGCGGTATCAGGCATTTCCGATGCGATCTGAACCGCTTTCATTCCCAGACCCTGCGTTTTTCTCAACATCTCTTCCTTAAAGCCTTCAGTCTTTTTTAATTCTGCGCTTCTTTCCATCTTTCCCCTCCATTTTTAAAATTTGAGACTACCCTATATTTTAAATCTTTTTCCGGCTCTGCAGCCCGCATTTCAGTGGCTTTTATTTTTTTTGCCTTGCGGCTGCCTGCTGCGCATACAGGCCCCTGGCGAAACTTGGACCGCAATTCCGGAAAATTCAGCTTTTTGCTTTTATTATTTTTGCTTTTGCAGCCGCTAACTCAGCTGCTTTTTTCGCTTTTTCTTCAGCTGCCTCTTTTTCTGCTGCTTTTTTCTCTGCTTTTTCCTTTTCCTCAGGCGAAAACTCACCTCTGCCGAAATGTTTGTCTTTTGTTCTTGTTTCTATTTCTTCACATATTTCATCATGCTCAAGCAGGTAATTTACAGATGCATCTTTTCCCTGCCCTATTTTTTCGCCTTTATAGGAATACCAGGTTCCGCTTCTGTCAATTATCCCGCTTGCAACCGCGGCTTCCAGCGTCGCGTTCTGCCGCATAATTCCTTTTCCGAAAATAATCTCAAAAATAGCTTCTTTAAACGGCGGAGCAACTTTATTTTTTACCACTTTTGCTCTTACCCTGTTTCCGGTCATTACATCGCCTTTTTTTATGGTTTCTATTCTCCTTATATCTATACGCACGGAAGAATAAAATTTCAAAGCTCTTCCGCCCGGTGTTGTTTCGGGATTTCCGAACATAACACCTATTTTTTCCCTGATCTGGTTTATGAACACAACCACACAGTGGGATTTGTTTGTTATTGTTGTCAGTTTTCTCATTGCCTGAGACATTAAACGCGCCTGAACTCCCATTTGAGAATCACCCATATCGCCTTCTATCTCGGACTTGGGAACCAGTGCGGCAACTGAATCCACAACAATAATATCCACCGCATTTGATCTTACCAGTTTCTCAACTATTTCCAGGCCCTGTTCGCCTGTATCAGGCTGTGATATAAGAAGTTCATCAATATTTACACCGACTGCGCCGGCATAAACAGAATCCATGGCGTTTTCCGCGTCAACATAAGCAGCGGTCCCGCCGTTTTTCTGGCACTGAGCCACAATATTAAGCGCCAAAGTTGATTTGCCTGATGATTCAGGTCCGAATATCTCCACAATCCTGCCTTTGGGTATGCCTGAACCTCCAAGCGCAAGATCCAGCGATAAAGCACCGGTGGGTATTCCTTCAATCTTTCCGATATTTGCGGCTCCCAGTTTCATAATTGAGCCCTTGCCGTACTCTTTCTCAATCTGTTCAATTGCCAGTGATAGAGCCTTTTTCTTTTCGCTTCCGTTTTCTCCTGCCATTTTCTTTACCCCGTTTCCGCCCCGCGCCGCCGGATTTTCACCGGCTTTGCGGGGGTGATTTTTTTTTTACTGCATATACTCCAGTATGTTTTTTCCTTTATAATAAATGTCGCATATAAGCGTGTCCCTCAAAAAACCCCTTACTTCACCCACCTGAACCTTTTTTCCCAGTATCAGGGAATCCAGCCTGCTTACTATCTGCCCGTAGCCTGAGTTGCCCGGTTTCGGCGCGTTAAAACCCGCGGGCCTTATAAAGACCCCTGTTTTTCCGCCGCACTTCCAGCCGTAAGCCACTCTGAAAGCCGAAGCATTATTGATGCTGCTTACAAAAAAATCCGGCATATCCAACCTCCTTTAAATAAAAAATTTGCGCCGCTGCCTTCCCTGCCGCGGGAAGATACGGCTCCCGGGCTAAAGCCCCGGAATTGTCGTAATCACAATGCCCTGAATAAGAAAATCCCGCGTAAGAATTATGGGCCTGTGATCGGGGTTGGTTGATTTCGGTTTTAATACAACCATATTCTCGGATACGTTGTATTCTTTGATTGTGGCCTCATCATCTATGAGGGCAACCACCACATCTTTGTTTTTTGCGTTTGTCTGCTGTCTTACAAGCACTACATCGCCGTCATTTATCCCTGCCGTATTCATTGAATCTCCCTGCGCGCGCAGCAGGTAATACCTGTGAGGGGGCGATGCAATCCTGGTTGAAACAGAAATATGCTGCTCCACATTCTGCTCCGCAAGAACAGGCGAACCGCAGGCAACAACACCCACCAGAGGAACTTCAACAGTCTGAGCGCGGCTTTCGTCTTCAGTAAAATTTTCTATTATCTGAAGAGTGCCGTCTTCGTTTCTCCTCAGGAAACCTCTCACAATAAGACGTTTGATCATCTCTCCTGTTGAGCGGGGGGATTTGTAGCCAAGCACGTTCATAAGCTCTCTGGTAGTCGGAGACTTCCCTTTCATCAGAGAATTTCTTACTGCCTTGATCAACTCTGTTTCTCTTTGCGTCAGTGTATGTTTTTCCATGCCCAAAGTATACAAAATGTATACATATTTGTCAAGTAAAATATACAGAGTATACGCTGTTTTTTTTTACACCCCAAACAGAGTTTTTTTCAGGTTTTAAAACTTCAATCCAAACAGCTGCCGCAGCCCCTGTATACTTTCCCGCATTCCTTATTTCAGTCTTGATTTAAGACTTATCATTCTTCATTAGACCCGCATATCTATTATATATTTTGTTTGTTGTCATAAGAAGCCTGTCGTGCTCTGGGACCCGTTAAATAAATTTATCCCCTTTACTGTTTTTCAGATATTATGAATGCTTTCTCATTTCCGCAAGTTTTAAATTATATATTTTTATAAAGTTTGTTCTTGTAAGCAGCCCCAGAAACTTCTTTGAGCTTTTTTCCAGTACCGGAATTGCATCATAGTCTTTTAAAAGAAATTTATTCATCGCGGAATGCAGGTCCTCCTGAGGTGTAACATAAAGAAAATCCCTGACCGCGACATCATCCGCAAGAACAGTGTTCCAGAGAGCTGTTTCTGTTATCTCTTCTTTAAGGTCCTCAAAAGTAAATATCCCCGTAAGTCTTCCTTCTTTTTTTTCATCAACCACGGGAAATGTTTCCTGAGGGGTGTGCGTGATAATTTTTATTACATTTTCCAATGTCATACGCCTCGGTATTACTATTATATCCTTTTCCTGTATGTTTACATCGCTTACCTTTATATTTTCAAGTATATCTGTCTCAAAATCTCCTTTATGCGCCGGAGAATATACAACGCTTTTTGCCTGCTCTTCATATAAAGTATAGGGCCTCCTGTTCATAAGAAAAGCTATTGAAGAAACAAACATCATCGGCACAAGAAGCTGATAGCCTTTTGTCATTTCCGATACCATAAACAGGCTTGACAGCGGCACTCTCGCGACACCCGCAAAAAATCCGCCCATGCCGGCCACGACAAACGCGGAAGAAGAGGATATCCATTCAGCGGGGAAAATCTGCTGCATTATCGCGCCTATACTCCCGCCCAGCATTGCGCCGATAAATAAAGAAGGAGCAAACACTCCGCCGGAGCCGCCCGAACCTATGGTTAATGATGTTGCGATTATTTTACCTGCTATAAGAAGCATCATAAGCTTTACGGAAAGGCTGCCGTCCAAAGCCATCTGGATATATCCATAACCGCCTGCAAGTATCTGCGGAAGAAAAAGGGCCAGCGCTCCAACTAAAAAACCGCCCAGCGCGGGTTTCAGCATTTCATTTATTTTCATATTTTCAAATTCACTCTTTATACGGATAAATGTTTTTATATATAAAACTCCTACCAGAAAACAGCTTATCCCCAGTATAATGTAAGGCACCAGTTCATAGACCGTATTAAAAGAAATTGCCGGTATATTAAAAAGATGCGCCTCGCCGAAAAACGTCCTGAAAACAGAAAAAGCCACGATAGAAGAAAACAGCGAAGGAATAAGCGCCTCGGATTCCATATCATGGTTCCTGTAAAGAACCTCAATGGCAAATATAGCCCCGCCAAGCGGCGCGCCGAAAAGCGCGGAAATACCCGCTCCGGCTCCGGAAATAAGCATTATACGTCTTTCTTTTATGGTTGCCTTAAAACGCCTGCCTAAAAAAGAAGCAAACCCCGCGCCTATCTGCGCAATCGGGCCTTCCCTTCCGGCGGAACCGCCGGATCCGATTACAAGAGTCGTTGCTATGATCTTTACCAGAGGGGTCCTGATCTTCATATTGCCGTTTTCTTTATGAAAACATTTTATAACAGAATCTGTACCGTGCCCTTTTGTATCAGGCGCCAGTTTCACTGATATAATCCCGGCGAGCAGCGCCCCAAATGCGGGAATAATAAGAATAAGCCATTTTTTCATTCCGGGATTAAAAACAAGGGGCTGAACTTCGTTCCCGCTGTAACCGACAACGCCGCCCAGCAAAAATCCATTTGTGTAATTGATGGCGCTAACCAAAAGAGCTGCGCCGAACGCTGATACTGTTCCTATTATTATCGCGTAATATATCCATTTGCTGC
>CAYTNY010000015.1:0-35956 GCA_964439215.1 uncultured Spirochaetia bacterium | reverse complement strand
TCATACAGTTATTTATGTTTCCCTCAGGACACTTTCCTATCCCATAGAGCTGTCCTTTACCCACATCTCTTGTTTTAAACGTCAGCTTATATTACAAAGTATCCTGCCGCTGCTTAACCCTCTCCAAGAGTATGTAACAGGCAAAAAACCGCCTGTAACATACTCTATCCTCCCCCGTAGAGATGGACAGGGAAAACAACACAAAAAAAAATCAGACTTTTCAAGGCATATAAACTCTTCCCGGATTTAAAAGCATATGTTCAGATATTCATGCGGGGTATTACATTAATGGTTTCATTGAAAACCTATAATTGAAAATTAATAAAGCCCTGTCCCCCCCCGCTAAAAACGAATGTTAACCATATTTTCTGTTTGAACGTTGACTTATCCCGGGAATCACTCAGCTCTCTGTTTCAGATCCGGGTTCCGGCGCGGCCGTTGGTTCAGACCGGGGTTTTTGATTTATTTCTTTCTTTAACTTTTCCAGCTCCGATGATATTTTCATTATCCGCTCTTTTTCCGCGGCAAACAGTTCAAAATAAGCTTTGCTGCTGTTTTCAAGAACTTCTATGTTTTTCTCCGCGCCGATTACGCGCTCTGAATTATCTTTAATGCTTTTTTCTATTCCGGAAATCTTTTTTTCAAACTCTCTGAACATGGTCCTGTTTTCTTTTATTTCATCAACGTCCGTCAGAGATTTTATTTTTTTCATTTCTCTGTCAATTTCCAGCGTTTTATAAACCAAAAGCGCGCTGACCCCCATAATAATTCCCAGCAGCAGTATCATAACAGTTTTTCCTGACGACATATCATTTCCCCTTTCAGTTTATTTTTACGGCATTTAAAAGAAATTTTAGCAGAGAACCCGCTGAAGTCAAGATATTTATCTTTAATAAGCCCCTGAATACCTTACAACCGTGGCTTTTTTATCTCTCGCCTCATCCCGGAAAATTATATACGGCATCTCATCGGCTTCATCAAAATGTATATCAATAAACGAAGCCGGCCCGTCAGAAATTTCATATCCGGGTATTTCCCATGTTCCTGTCTTGTTTCTTGCGCAGGTGGCGGAATAAGAATAACCGGCGTCCCTGTACGCAACATAAGGCGTCTCCTGATAAACATACATGGCAACATCATTTACATTGTCGCTTGAGAAATCGCGTCCGCCGATGTATTCCCATAATGTTCCCGAATACTTCATGACCGCGGCTTTATTGGAATTACCCGTCTCTCTGAAAGACGCATATACACCGCCTGTCTCTGTCACAAAAATCGACACTGAATTTGCGCTTCCATCGGATATTCCCGCACCGCCTATTATCTGCCATCCCAAATTAATATCAAATTTCCCTACTGTTGCCTTATAACCGTTTGCCCAGTCAACATAAGCGGCATACGGCTCCCCGTTGTAAATCTCAAGATCTATATCAGAAGCCACTCCGTCCGACAGATTTATGCCGTCCGCCGGATCGGGCCCCATGGTTTTCCAGGCTCCTGAGGCATATTCCAGAATTGTAAGTCTTTCATTATTCACTACGTCTCTAAAAGCAAGATAGGGTTTTCCCGATGAACTCATCGCAAATGACAGGTCATATGCGGCGCCTTCAGAGGCACTGCCTCCGCCCACGGTTTCCCATGCCCCGCCTATGTATCTTTTAACAACCGCTTTGTTTGAGTCCGCATAATCCCTGTAGGCGGTATAAGGCACTCCATTATAAACACAAAGATTAACATCATACGCTATACCCGCAGAAAAACCGGCAGAACCCACATATTCCCAGGAGCCGTTTACATATCTCCGGACCGACACTTTTTTCCCCTGTGACCAATCCGAATAAGCCGCATAAGGCACGCCGTTGTCTATAAATATTCTGCAGTAATCCGCCTGGGATGATGATATTCCCGCTCCTATAGTCTCCCAAAAAGGAGTTGACGTCATTGTTACGGTCGCGGTGGGAGTCGCGGTAGATGTGGCTGTTATTGTTTTGGTGCGGGTAATGGTCGGCGATACCGTAATCGTAGGTGATACTGACCATGTCGGAGTTATTGAATGTGTCTGTGTTATGGAATGTGTCGGGGATATCGTCGGAGAATGCGTGGAAGTCATGGTGATAGTGGCCGTGGCGCTTGCGGTGGCAGTCGGAGGCACCACATGTATAACAGGAGAATCCGCAATCTCATGCACATTGGCTCCGTTATGGTCAACGCGTGTTGTAAGTATATATTCACCCGCACTTCCGATATACGCACCCGGCCCTCCCGAACCTTTAAATCCATATGTGATTTCAATAACACCTGTATTTGCGGGGATACTCTCGGCTCTTATTAACATATCACTGCCCTCTTCTCTTGTTTCAAGTATATTTCCGCCTTCCGGCGCGGCCGCATAAAAACATCCCGAAACTGTATCCTCCACACTCGGAGAGCTCCACGTATCGGGAATTGTTATTATTATGGTTCCGCCCGGATCCGCGGCCCAGGTGCCCGGCCCCGCTGTATAGGTAAATACCACGGTATTGCCGGTTGTATTGGCAATAAGGGTGTCCGGAACAGCTGTAACAGATCCCTCGCCTATTATAGGAGTATTGGTCGCTGTTACCGTAGGTGTTGCGGGAACAAGTTCAAGCAAAGGGTAATTCTCAAGCGGATAAGTCAACTCGCCTGACTCCGCCATCTCAACAGTTATGGTATAAGAACCCGGATCCCCCACATAAGCTCCGGGTCCGCCGAATGTTTTATCCCCGTACCTTACTGTTATAATACCTGTATCCGCGGGAAGATCCGCAGCTTTTACATAAAGCTCCTGTCCGCTTACCTCTTTTCCCACAAGCTGTCCGCCCGCGGGCAGGGACACATGAAAATAACCCGGATCAGACAGAACAAGGCTCGGAGAACTCCAGCCCGAAGGTATTATTATCTTCAGCGTGCCGTATAAAGGAGTCGGCCCGTCCCAGCCAAGTTCTCCCGCAGTATAATTTATTTCAATGGTATTTCCCTCGGTATATGCCACGAGATTCCCGGGAGATATTTCCGCAGAGCCTCTATAAACAGAAGTATCATAAGTACAGGTAGGCGTCGCCGTAAAAACATCCGAAACAGACGGGGTTGCGGTAAAAGTTTCCTGTATCTCCTGTGTTATTGTTTTTGTCGCGGTATAAGAAAACAAGGCTGTCAGCGTTTCCGAAACGGTCACAGACGGCGTAACAGTTTCTGATGCCGAAAACTCTATTGTTATTGTATAAGTAGCACTGACAGATGCGGTAAATTCCGGCGAAGGTGAAACCGTATGAGTAATTGTCTCTGTTTCGGTCTCTGTTCCCTGCGGAGCTTCCGGAGTAAAACTCGCCGTAACCGTAGGGGTTATTGTCGCGGAATAAGAAACTGCAGGTTCATCAGCAGGCGAAGGACTTGTTGTTTTGTTCTCCTTAACACAGGAAAAAAACACAAACACCGCAGCAATAACAACTGAAGAAACCGAAAAAGACCTTATTCCCAATACATTTTCCTCCTTGGATTTTACCTTTCATATTAATTATATCTGTATTCCGCATGGTTTGCAATAATAATGTAGACCGGATCCGGAAATAAGAAAAAAACATCGTATAGACTTGCCGCAGAAAAACTTAATGCGCCTTTATAGAAGATATAACCCGTTATTCCGTGTATGCGCTTTCTCGGAACTATCTCGCCACTCCTATCTTTCCGGTGATCTCACGCCGCTGCCCGCGCGCATCTTCAGCCAGGATCCGGATAATATATACTCCCGAAGCAATATTTCTTCCGTAAGCATTTTTTAATTTCCATTTGATATTATTAACCCCCCGGCGTCCGGCATATTCAATAGATGTGGTTTCTTCGCCCGCAAGAGTAAATATCCTTACCGTTATATCCGCGGGAGTATTAAGCCGCACAATAATATTTGCTTCTTCCCGGGCGGGGTCGGGATAACTTCCTTTAAAAACAGCATTTAGTTCAGGTTCAGGGGTCGGTGTTATGGTTGATGTGGGGGTTATCGTAGGACTCGGCGTTATTGTGGGGGTATAAATGTCCGTCACAACAGTATTTGATGTACTGCCTTCAATATAATCCCAGTAACTGTTTATATACGAGCCCACAGCCGTGTTTTCAACGCTCATATCCGAGTATCCTGTAATTGCCGCGAGAAACCATACGCTCTTTGGCGGATCTGTCTGTAAAATATCGCCGGCCGGCCAGAACACAACATCCCCGGAAACCGCCGCACCGCCGGATGCATCAACTAAAACAGTGTTGGAAGGTATTGTATCCCATATATACACAGACGTTATATTGCCGCTTTGAATGTTTGAATATGTAATATTATAACTCAGTGTATCCCCCGCAAAGGCATTCTGCATATCAACTGTCTTTTCTATGTCAAGTTTTCCGCCCGCAGGCCCGGGCACTCCGTAAAATATCGTATATTCTTTTTTTTCTCCCGGCAGAAAATTATCCGGCCCCCAATACATTGCCGCCGCCGTATCGTCTATGTCATTTATGTCATCAAGCGTATATGTCCAGAGGCTGTTAAACTCATTCATATTGTCCCACTGCCCTATAACCAGCCTGTCCGGCACTGCCGCGCCGCCGGCTCCCAGAACACATTCCGCTTCAAGCTGCGGGTCAAGATAATTATCAACGCTGCGCCATGCTTCAGGTACATCCGCACCTGTCCACTCCCTTTCTTTTTTTATGTGCCCTTCGCCCTCGGCTATTATGGGGGAATTATCGCTTACAACATAAGTGTCCAGCATTATTCTTATTCCCGCCCCCGCGTTTACTGTATTTGTGTTTTCAACAACATAATTTATACCTATGCTGTCAACCGTACCTGTTCCCCGGGGATTTTCCGCAAGAAACAGATTCTGTGTTATCCGCATACCGCTTATTTCCCATACCGTGGTATTCATGGTATTCCCGGAACTGTCAGCGGGACCGCTTACATAATTTCCTGTATTCCCTCCAAAACATACCAGTGTGTTTCCCGGCGATTCAACAAGAACAGATGTTACAGAGGACCATATCGGCGAAGGATACCCGAAAAGCAGGGCTTTATCTTCGGGCTGTCCGATAACAAACCGTCCCTTTGCCTGTCTTGTCATCCAGTCTCCCGGATTTAGATTTTCAGCTGCGGTTTTCACTTCTATAAGGCTGTTTGCCACTGCCTTAACCTGCTCCGGCAGAATCAAGAGACATGCAGACAGCAGAATACAGCCGGTTAAATACCGCAATATTATGGTTTTATTTTTACCTCTTTTCATGCGGACACCGGCGGTATTCCGCGCGCCCCCGCTCCGGACACTGTGGTAATTATCATTTTGAATCGCGATTTTTCTCACCCTGCGCCCCTTTTTTCGCTTTCGCTTCAGGAATAATCCGCGTTTATTTTCACGTAATCATGAGATAGGTCCGTTGTTAAAACAAAATACTCCCCGCTGCCCGCTTTTAAATCAGCGGTTATTTCAATTCGTCTTTTTTTCATTTCGCGGACAAGTGTTTTTGACTGTATTTCCGCTCCTTTTTCAATGCATTTCCTGCCGTTTATAAAAACATCAGCCTTTTCGGGAAGAAACACAGCGCCGGAAGACGCAAGAGCAGAAATAATTCTCCCCATATAAAGCGCTTCGCCGAAAAAAGCTGTTTTAACCAGAAGCGAATTCGCGGCTTTTAAAGCAGCTTTTTGAGCATCGCCGGGCGATGCGGCGTTTTTTATGTTTATCCGTATGAATTTTGTCGCGCCTTCACCGTCCATTGCCATTTCTTCCGCCAGCTCATAAAACATATCTTTCATCGCGCCGCTTAAAACATCAAAGTCTTTTCCGTGCGCCTTAACCGGCCTGTTGCCGGCTTTGTGATTCGCCAGAACATACACCGTATCATTCGGGCTCATATCCCCGTCAATGGTCACGCGGTTAAAGGAAATATCAGCCGCTTTTTTTGCAGCTTCGTAAAGCATCTTCCCCGATACGGCGGCATCCGTCATTACAAACACAAGCATTGTCGCCATATCCGGCGCCATCATTCCCGCACCTTTCGCCGCAGCCGTAATCCTTGCTGTTTTTCCGCCGAGTTTTACCGTACAGGTTACGGCTTTTTCCTTTGTGTCCGTGGTCATTATGGCCGCCGGAAAATTTTCATCTTTATCCGATATGTTTTTCACAAGCTCCCGCATCCTTGCAAGCATTCTTTTTACAGGTAGCCTTTTGCCTATTATGCCGGTAGAAGCAAAAAGCATCCTGCCTTTTTTCAGTCCTGTAAGCCGGCATAATTCATTTTCTATCAATAAGATATCTTTTCCGCCCTGCGGTCCGACAAAAACATTCGCGTTTCCGCTGTTCGCAAAAACAGCAGAAACCCTGCCTTTTATGGTTTTCGCATGTTTTATATGTTCGCTTTTAAGCCTGCTGCGGGTAAACAGCATGGCTTTACTGCAGGGAACGTCTGACATTATAACCCCTGTATCCGGCCGTATCCTGTTATTTCTCACACCGCTCCATATCCCGCTGCTTTTAAACCCGGAAGGAAGTATGTATTTTTTTTTTAAAGAAGTCCGCATGTTTCATCAACCCCGAACATCAGATTCATATTCTGAACAGCCGAACCCGAGGCCCCTTTTATAAGATTATCAAGCGCGGTAACCACAATTACTGTTTTATTTTCTTTTATGTATTTAATATTTATATCTATAAAATTCGTTCCCGCTGTATTTTTCACGGCAGGCCGGTCCGTAAACCTGATAAAAGGCTCTCCCTTATAAAACTTCTTAAAGCTTCCGGTTATTTCTTTTTCCGAAACATCACCTTTTACTTTTGCGTAAATCACGGTAAGAATACCCCGGTAAGCGGGAAATACCTGCGGTGTGAAAATTATACTTTTTTCTTTGCCTGTTTTTTCCCTGATAACGCCTTCCACTTCGCCGATATGCCTGTGGGCCCTTCCAAATTTATAAGGGAAAATGTTTTCTGTTATATTTATGTACATGTTATTTTCCGCAGGTTTTGCCCCGGCTCCGGATATGCCTGATTTCGAATCAACAATTATATCCGATATATTGTACTCCGCAGCCAGCGGTACAATACCCGCAAGCATACCCGAAGCATAACACCCCGGATTTGCGGTTATAGATGCTTTCTTTATTTCATCCCTGAAGAATTCAGGCATCCCGTATACGGCTTTTCTCAGCAGGCCCTGAAAACGGTGCCTTGTTTTATACCATTTTCTGTAGACTTTCGGGTCCTTTATCCTGAAATCAGCGCTTAGATCTATTATTTTTTTATTTTTCTGTGCGGCTTTATTCACATACTCCATGGCATCAGTATGAGGCAGGCACGCGAACAGGACATCAGCACCGGAGAATACCTCATTATCCGAGGGATCTGTAAATCCGAGATCCGTCATACCCGCAAGTTCCGGAAATTCATCTTTTACTTTTTTCCCCGCAAATTTTCTTGAGGTTATATATCTGATATCCGCGTCTTTATGCCTGAGCAGTATCTTTAAAAGCTCCCTGCCGGTAAGACCCGAGCCGCCGATTACCGCAGCTTTTATCATATTTTCTCCTTAAATGCCGCTTTTACATATATTTTATATATGCGGATTCTTTTGTCTCTTTAAGCCATTTTTCCCATAATTTTTCAACTTTCTGTTCTATGAGAATAACCCTAACCTTGTCTTTTACCGTTTCAAATTCCGGAACTTCGCCTTTTTCATGGTCAATCACCCGGAAAATATGGTACCCTGTATCGGTTTTCACAGGACCAACAATCTTGTTTTTGCGGGGTATTCCCATCGCCCTTCTGATAGAGGCATCCATTTCCGATGTTTCAACCCATCCGAGTTCGCCGCCTTTTGCGCCATGGATCTTTTCCATGTCTTTTCGTACTTCGGAAAAACCCGCACCGGCTTTTATTCTTTCCACCGCGGCTTTAATGATATTTTCATCCGCAAATGTATCAAAATATATGTTTTCCAGCTTCACTTCATCATTAATCTTAAACTCTTCACGGTTGTCGCTGTAGAATTTCTTTATTTCATTCTCACTGACATCAACATCAGCTATAAATTCCTGCTGCTTTTTCTGTTTAACCTTTGAAAACAACAAATTATCCTTTACCTGTGACCTTATTTTCAGGGTGAAATCCTGATAATTCAGCCCTTCCGCCGCAAGCGCCTCTTCAAATGCTTTTTGGTCAGGGAACCTGGAGCGCAGATTCTCTATAAACTCATTTACTTTATCTCCGACCGCCTCGGGGCTGACCGCAACGCCTTCCTGGTTTGCCGTTGAGATTACAAGCCTCTGCTCCACAAGGCTTTCCAGTATTTTTTCTCTTGCCTCTTTTGTATCAATCTTTCTTTCGGCTGCCTCCAGCTGGAGTTCAAGCGCCTCAACCGCCTCATCAACTTCACTCTTTAAAATAATGATATCATTAACCTTGGCTGTTATCCCGTCGCTTTGTCCTGCGCTTGCCGCAGCAACAGCAGCAAACAAGGATATCGACAGTAAAAAAATAATCTTTTTCATACATTTTCCTCCTTAAAAAGTTTCTTCAGTTTTTTATTATATATCTCTATTTCCGCATCATCTCTGAGCTGTTTCATCCACCGGCTGAAATACTCATCTTTTTTATTTTCAAAATAAATCTCATGCGCTCTGTCTCTTACATCTTCAAACTTCGGCGTTCTGGCGTCCCTGATGTCTTTTACCTTAAATATATGATAGCCATAGCTTGATTTTACCACACGGCTTGTTTTTCCTTCTTTCAGTGAAAAAACCTCATTTGCTATAAAAGCAGGCATATCTTTTTTTCTGAAATAACCCAGATCGCCGCCCTGAGCCGCCTCAGAGGCGATCGAATGTTTTCTTGCAAGTTCCTCAAAATCCGCGCCTTTATTAAGCATTTTTTTCAGTTCATAAGCTTTTTCTCTTGTTTCAACAACGATCTGACCCGCCCTTACTCTCTGCGCCGTTCTAAAATGTATTATATTTGACCAAAAATAATCTCTGACGTCTCCTTCGTTTATTACAACCGTTTCCGTCATAAAATGATTTATTGCCTTCTTTATAATTATTTTTTCTTTTATATCTTTAAGCCAGGCTTTGTGCCCGACCCTTCCTTTTTTCATAATATTTCTTATTTCCTTCATTGAATAACCGGGTATAAAAAGACTCAGTTCCTTTTCAAGTTCGCCTTTTTCAATCTTTATTCCGTTTTTCTCCGCGTCATTAAGTAAGAGCCTGTCGTTTATAATTCCCTGTAAAAGACTTTCTGCCTGCTCTGAATTGCTTACTTTTACATTATAAAGCAGCGCTTTTTCTTTAAATTCTTTAATGGTGACACAATCCTTATCTACTCTTGCAAGTATATTTTTTTCATTCCAGTGTCCGCATCTAATAAAACACCCCTGAAAAACAAGGGCTGCCGCGGCCGCTAAAATAAGTAATTTAACTTTCATTTACATTTCAGCCTCCATTATTATGATAATTTAACACAGCATCCTCAAGAAAGCAAGAATAGTTTGGATATCAGCCCCGATTATTCTTAAATTTACTGTTTTACGAAAAAAACAGTTTAGAATATATGGCTTCCGTTTTACTCCCGGGATATAAAATCACCGCCGCGGACATAAATCCCGGTTTTTATATGCTGTTTCTCCGAAATTCCTTTTTGCCGGATAACACATGTCCCGTTCGGTCCTTAATTATCATAATATCAGAATCAATTTACTTATTGCACATCGGATTGTATTTATATATCAAACGCCTTATTATAAGTTTCTGCTTTTCCGGTATCATGCCGGGAGTTAAACATAACCCTATATAAATATTATCACTGCTGCTCATGGCATTCGCTTTCCAGCATTCGTATTTCCGGTGCGACGAAAGTTCTCCTTTAAGCTCTTTTATTTCATCAAGGCTTGCCACATAGGAAATCCCATAATTGGCAACTCTTTTTTCCGGATTCTTAAGATAAAAAATACCGAAAATCCCGTTTTCTTCCTCATATTTATATTCATTTAAAGACACGGGGCCTGTAAAAACATAACCTGACATAATAAGCGACATATTAAACTCCACCACTCCGGTCTTTTCTGTTTCCGGCGCAGAACATCGGATAAAAAAACCGCAATATTAATAACTGTAAAATAAAAAACATCTATATAATATACCATTATATATCAAAAATCAAGAGATTCGCCATTAGCCCGGCCGCGGCATCCCGCCGGTTTATCCTTGTGCTTTTTGCCTTATATCTCCTGGATAAAATAAAATGCCGGATTATAATCCTTTTCAAATGCTCTGGCAAGCACAAAAGCAAGATCCATATTTAATCTGTCCCTGTAACGGATCCTGAGCCGGATCCCCGCAGCGGCGCTGAATTTATAATTATTAACCGCGGTAAGTTCTTCCGCTGATCCCGCATGGCCGGCCTCAACTATACAGAATGTATTTATGTCAATCAGTTTCAGAACAAAAAACTCCTTATTTATCTCCTCAAACGCCAGGAAATCATATCTTATTTTCCCGTACATTTTGTAATATCCCTGTATTTCATCAACAGAATACCCCATCATCCTGTGATATCCTCCCATGGTCCGAATTTTCCACAGAGGAATATCCAGGCGCTCCAGAACGTTCCCGTACTCCAGCGCATATGAAATCTTATTCCTGTTGTTTATTTTAAATCCCGCACAGGCCGATACGTCCATTACAAGATAATTGTATTTTGAGATTTCATGGGGAAACGCCTTTTGAATGTTAAAATTCAGATCAACCCAGGGAAAATCAAAGCGTATCCCCGTGTTCCAAAGCAGAAGGTTCCCTTCTTCAATATCAAAATCCTCGTTTAGATTCGCCATATAAGCGGTTTCATTTCTTATACGCTGTGTTATTGTACATATATCAAATATTGCCGGAGTAATAACCGCCCCGGACAGGCCCCTGTTCCTCTGAAGATATTTATTCTGCTGATAGATCTGCTCAAAACTTATATTGTCATACAGAGACACTTCCAGTTTCATAAAAACATCCAGTGAATATTTCAGCAGATAATTCATCCGGCTGTATAAATAGTTGTATTCGGTCTGTCCTTCCAGAACAGTTTTTCCTATATCCTGCTTCATCCCTATCTTTATGCTTGTATCGGGAAGAACAAAACGAAAAGAGGGCGTTATAAAAAAATGAATTTCTTTCACCTGTACATTCAGGAACTGATCCTCTTGATTTCCCTCTTCGGCAAAGGTCCGAAAGACAAACAGCACCAGACACGCCATAACTAATATTATTCTTTTCTCCACTTTTCCAGCCTTTCTTTTATCGCTTTTTCATTTCCGTTTTCCGCGGGGTTATAATATCTTCTGTTCTTAAGTTTATCCGGCAGATGCTGCTGCTTAACAAAACCGCCTTCATAATCATGGGCGTATTTATATCCTTTTCCGTAGCCTGTCTCTTTCATAAGTTTTGTGGGAGCGTTCCTCATGCTTATCGGAACAGGTTCATCCCTGAATTCCTTTAAATCCTGTTTTATCCTGTTTTCTGCCGCATAAACAGCATTGCTTTTCGGAGCACACGCAAGATAAACCGCGGCATGAACAAGCGACAGATCCCCTTCCGGAGAGCCAAGCATGTGATATGCGTCCCTTGCGGCAATCGCGGTTAAAAGCGCGTTCGTATCAGCCATTCCTATATCTTCTGAAGCAAATCTTATCATTCTTCTTGCAATATAAAGCGGATCCTCTCCGCTTTGTATCATACGTACGGCCCAGTAAGCCGCCGCATCAGGATCCGAGTCCCTCATGCTCTTATGAAGCACCGAGATAAGATTATAGTGTTCTTCTCCTTTTTTGTCATACATAAAGGATTTTTTTTCCGCCGCATATTTCACGTCTTTTGGTGTTATTGTATATTCGTCCTCCTGTTTAAGGCTGTCAATTATCTCTATTATGTTAAGGGCCGCTCTGGCATCCCCGTTTGACAGTACATCAACCATGTCATATACTTCTTCTTCAACTTTTATTTTTCTTTTCCCCAGTCCATTTTCGGCATCTCTTACCGCATTCTCTATAATTTCTTTCAGGGCTTCCCGGTCCAAAGGCTTTAAAATTATCACTTTCATCCTTGAAAGCAGAGCCGAATTTACTTCAAAAGAAGGATTTTCCGTCGTTGCCCCCATAAGTATTATAGTCCCGTCTTCAACAAAAGGCAGAAACGCATCCTGCTGGGCTTTATTAAATCTGTGTATTTCATCCAGAAATAAAATAGTCTTTTTCCCGGAACTGATATTATTTTTCGCTCTTTCCATAACAGCTTTCACATCTTTTATTCCGCTGGTTACCGCTGAAAGCGATTCAAAATCCGCGTTTATAAAAGAAGCGGCTATTGCCGCAAGTGTTGTTTTCCCGGAGCCCGGCGGCCCCCAGAATATCATAGAAGGTATAACGCCTTTTTCAAGGGCCTTTCTTAAAAAACCCCCGCTGCCGGATATTTCAGGGTGCCCCTTAAAATCCTCCAGCCTCCCGGGCCTCATACGAAACGCAAGCGGCTGCGCCCGCTTTCTTTTTCCGGCTTCTTCATCCTGAAAAAGATTCATATAAACTTCACTTCCCCATTTTATTTATAAGAAAACCGGTTGCCAGCTTCGGAAGAAAATACGTGCTTTTCTGCGGCATAACCTCATCATTCAGGGATATGCTCTTTACCTCTTCAACATCCGCGGGCCCCAGCAAAAAAGATATTTCCACAATCCCCTTTACTGCCTTTTCAATTGCTTCATCTATATCCGGAGTATAATCTATCCCTTCATTGATCTCTTTCTCATCCATATTCAGGATTTTTTCAAAAAGAAGTCCGTGAAGCACAGACGCATCCAGCATATAATAATCAAGACTGTGCACGGACGTATCAACACATTCTCTGTATTTTTCTTCTTTCAAACGCAGAATATATGAACTTTCGGCAGATACAATTCCTATCAGTTTTTCCCCGTTCCTTTTAATCATTTTTTTCCTTAAAACCGAAACGTTCTCCTGCGGTTCAACATTAAAAAATTCTTCAATTTTTTTATTTTCAAAAATATTTTTTTCAAATTTATTTTTCATTCTGTGAGTGGGAAGTATGGTTATCCCCGAATGCTCCATGCTTATAAGCGACATTAATATATAATCATACTCTCCGTCTTCGCCTTTTTCTCTCATTTCATTTCTGAACGCAAGAGCTGTTTCATACCGATGGTGTCCATCGGCAATAAAAAGCTGCTTTTCTTTCAGGCCTTCAATGATCTGTTTTTTTTCTTCTTCCGGCAGCCTCCACATGCGGTATCTTATGTCGTCTTCATCCCTGAAATCCACAAAGGGCATTGTTTTATTGATACACGCCCTGAGCTTTCCGTCAATGGCCCTGTCACTGTCAAAATAAAGAGAGAGGATAGGGCTTGTATTTGAATGCGTGCTGCGCATAAGCTCCAGCCGGTCCTTTTTAGGGCCGGAATGGGTTTTTTCATGCGGCAGTATTATTTTTTTATCAAATTCTTCTATTTTAACCGCGGCAAAAAAACTCACCATTTCATGTTTTTCACCGTCAGGAGTTTTGTATTCCTGGGCATATACGTATATATTTTCCTTATCGTCCTTTTTTAAAACCCCCTTATTCATCCATTCATCCATAAATTTACGGGCGCGGGTGTATTTGTTGTTGTTTTCATCATCCGATTCACTGCCTGCGCCTTTATCTATCCTTATAATATTACAGGGGTCTTTTTCATAGTATTTCGAAGTATCCCTGATAATATCATACGGAGGCATTATCACCTTTGAAATATCAACTTTTTCCGTATTGTACATTACTGCTTTAAGTGGTTTTATTTGCGCCATTTTCCCGCCTCTTATTTTATATTGTATATTTCTTCAGACCTTTTTTTATGCCCAGTTCTTTCACTTTCCCCGCAAAACCCTTTCTTCCCATCATTGAATACGTGAGAACTTTTCCCAATTCAACACCGGGCTGATCAAATGCATCAATGTTATACAGTTCTCCTATGAACGCGGTTTCAACCTCCAGCATATAAAGCAGCTGCCCGACCGTAAACTCGGATATTTCCGGCATTGATATGGTCATTGAAGGCCTGTTGTTTTTCGCAAGCGCCATCTCCGTTGCCTTTTGCTCGGAGTTTAAAAGTTCACTCATTCTCTTGCCTGAAAGATAGGCCATTGCGTCAACATCCTTAAAATTATCCGGAAGAACCGCGTCCTGCCTGAATTTTTCTGTTCTTATAAATGTTATCACTTTGTCATAAGGCCCTTCCATATACAGCTGCGCCTGAGAATGCTGGTCGGTTGCTCCCAGCGCTTTAACCGGTGTAAGCCCCGCATTTACAATTTTGCCCTCGTTTGAATACTTTTTCCCCAGTGATTCGGCCCAAAGCTGCGCATACCAGTCAGCAATATCTTTTAACGCATTGGAATAAGGCATCATCACATCTATCTTCCTGTTAAATTTTATATCCGAAATATAATGCATAACCGCTCTTAAATAGGCCGGATTTTTCCATATATTTTCATTTGACACAATGGTATCCATAAAAGCCGCACCCTTTAAAAGTTCATCTATGTTCACGCCGGCAGCGGCTAAAGGAAGCAGACCCACCGGAGTAAGCACTGAAAATCTTCCTCCAACATTATCAGGCACAACAAATGAAGCAAGACCGTATTTATTTACAAGAGGCCTCAAAGCGCCTTTTTCTTTATCCGTGGTTATTACAATATGTTCTTTCAGTATTTTCACTTTGTTTTTTCCCAGATCTGCTGTTTTTTTCCAGAATATCTTCATAAAAGCCGCTGTTTCAGCGGTTGACCCGGATTTTGATATTATATTAACACAGGTTTTTTTAATATCTATTACATCAAATATTCCCGCGGCAGTTTCCGGATCCACATTGTCCATAACAAACAGTTTCGGGCCCTTTCTTTTTTCCGCGCCGAGAAGATTATAGAAAGGATGCTTTACGGCCCTATGGACAGCGATAGTCCCAAGGGCAGAGCCGCCTATTCCAAGGACAACAAGATTTTCAAAATCCGCTTTTATACCTGCCGCTGTTTTTTTTACTGCCTCTCTTGTCTCAATATCATAAGGAAGCATCATGAATCCCAGTTTATTGTCTTCCCTTTTCTGAAGCAGGGCCTTATGCGCTTTTTTCAGTTTTGGCTTTAATTTATTTATATCCGCCTCTGTAATTCCTTTTGCCCCCACAGAACTTTTCATCATATTGTTGTAATCAAGTTTTAATGCGCGTCTTTTGCCTTTGCTTTTCGCCATGCTTTAATCCTCCTTTTTATTGTCTCCATATTCATAATAAACCATAAAATTCAGAACTGTCGACACCGCCGCAAGCCCTCCGATAAAAGAATAATACACTCCTTTATATTCGCCGGGTTCTTTCAGATCCGGCGGCCATTTTTCCTGTTCAAAACCCTCATATAAAAATATATACGCGGTTGAAAATAAAAATCCAAAAGGCACGGACTGAACCAGGCCTACTTTTATATCTTCAATAATGAAATTTTTCTCGTATTTTTCTTCCACAAATTCCGGCCGGTAATTATATTCCGCACTTGACGTTATGTCCGCATAAAAATTCTCTTCTTCCCGAATCAGATCAAACGCCGAAATCCAACAAACAAGAACAAACAAAAAAAACAGAATAAAACTTTTTTTCATCAATAGATTACCTTATTTAAAGGGTACTCTATAATATCCTCCGCGCCGTTTTCCGTTAATTCCGGAATAAGTTCTCTGACGATCTTCTCGTTGATCACAACTTCTATCGCGGCCCATCCTTTCAGCCCGAGAAGCAGGGAAACCGAGGGCCTTTTCAACGCCGGAAGGATTTTCAGTACTTTTTGCAGGTCTTTTTCCCTCACATTAAGCTTTAGTCCCACTTTTTCTTCCGCATTCAGCGCGCCTTTTAAAAGCAGCATAATATTTTCCAGTTTTTTCTTTTTAGCCGCGCTTTTCCAGGATTCTTTATTTGCTATCATCACTGTGGTTGATTCCATTATGGTGTCAATAATCTTCAGTTTATTGGCCCGAAGCGACGACCCTGTTTCCGTCAGTTCAACAATTGCATCCGCAAGATGCGGCGGCTTTGCTTCGGTGGCCCCCCAGGAAAACTCAACCTTTGCGTCCGCAACCCCTTTTTTCTTCAGCCATTTCCTCGTGGTATTTACAAGTTCCGTTGATATTCTTTTTCCTTTCAGATCTTTTATTCCGCGTATTTTCGAACCTTCGGGAGCGGCAAGCACCCATCTTACCGGCCTCATACCCACTTTTCCATAAACAAGATTAGCGACTTTCTTCACCGATTCGCCGGATTCTTCAACCCAGTCCTCTCCGGTAAGCCCTGCGTCAAAAATACCTTCCGCCACATATCTGGCCATTTCCTGGGCCCGCACAAGAGTTATTTTCAGTTCATCATCATCAACACGGGGATAATAACTTCTGGAATCCGCTTTTATATCAAATCCCGCCTTTCTGAAAATATTGAATGTGGACTCCTGAAGACTTCCTTTCGGCAAACCAAGCTTTAACGGCATAACATTCCTCCTGATTTTTATCGGAATTTGATATTATCACAAATGGCTCCGTTTGTAAACTATTGATGCCCCGGATGCGTTTTAACCGGAAAAGTAATCAGACACAGAATTGCAGGCGGGTTTTTTCAGGAATAAAACTCATCATCCTTTTCAACAATATCCGGATCTATCTCATTATTATCAATTTTCACTCTTATTCTTCTTATATCGCTTTTCTCGGGCGCATGCCCCCGTCTTTCCTTTTCAATATCCTCTTCAAATTCATCAAGTTCAGACTCCATTATTTCACAAAAAACTTCGACCAGATCTCTGTCAAACTGTGTTCCGGTGCATCTTTTAAGTTCCTTTAAGCCTTCTTCTATTGTCCTGGCCTCTCTGTAGGGCCTTTTGGCCGTTATAGTGGAAAAAGCATCCGCTATGGCTATGATTTTTCCGCCTATGGATATTTCATCTCCGCGCAGCCCCATGGGATAACCGTTTCCGTTTATCCATTCATGATGCGACGCCACGAGAGGCGCCAGTCTTTTGAGTGATTCTATTTTTGAAATTATGTTCGCTCCAAGCTGCGGATGCATTTTTATTACCGCGAACTCCTCTTTTGTGAGTTTTGAAGGCTTATTAATAATATTCTCGCTTATGCCTATCTTGCCTATATCGTGAAGCAGAGCCGCGTATTTTATATCTTCCACTTCCCATTCAGGAAGATCAACCGCCCGCGCCATTCTTTCCGAATACTTCATAACTGTTGTGGAATGCCCGTGCGTATAATGATCCTTTGCGTCAACCGCAGCCGCCAGAGCGTAAATCGAATTAATATAGTCGTTTTTAAGTTTCTCATAAAGATTTGCTATTTCAAGATCGCTTATCATATTATTCCCGAGAATAGAAAGAAAATGCAGGTCGTCCGGCGTGAAATAGCCTTTGTTTTTTGTTATGCATATTACACCCTCCGGAGTGCCTTTTCTGGTCAGCGGAGCAAGCACCGCGGCTTTTTTCAGGTAAAGTTTATCCACTCCCTGATTGTAAATCTTTATCTTTGAAGTGTCTTTTATCTTCATGTTCCTGTTTTTCATAAAGATAAATCCGGCAATACTGTCCCTTGGAATCTTTCTTCCCAGCATGGAATCATCTTTATACCCGTGAACTCCCTCTATCGTGAGCAGGCCCTTATCATCCGCAAGCATCACCACTCCTGAGGCTCCCGAAAAAAGGCGTTTCAGGCTTTCCGTCAGAAGATTGCTGATTATAACATCTCTTGCCAGTGACGTTGTGGAATTTGTCATTACTTTCATGAGCCGCTCCAGCCCAAGGGCTTTTGCGCTCATTTCATCATAAAGCACCCTGTTATGAAGCAGCGCCCCTATCTGTTCCCCTAAAAGCTCCAGCAGTTCACAATCTGTTTTGGTGTATACATAAGGGTTTTTGTTGTATATAACCAGAATGCCGGTCGTTCTTCCGCCGCTGACAACCGGTGCGGCCACTACAGAACCGTTCACCACGCTTTTCTCAAATACAGCCTCTCCCGAACCGGCAGCCTCTTCTATCCAGACAGCCTTTTTTTCTGTTATTATCTTCCTGATAAGCGTATCTTTTTCAACCGGGAAATTCATTCCCTCTTCCATTTTTTCCGCGCCGCCGAATATTTTAACCGCATCCACTCTTACCTTTGCGCCGCTTTCATTCACTCCGAGAATAAATCCCCCGCCCGCTTTCATAAGCGGTATGATAATATTAAGAACCTGCAGAAAAAGTTCTTCTTTTGTTTTTGTTTTATCCGCACTCTTATATATCTCATGCGCCGCCAGAAGGCTTATGTTTTTCTTTATCAAAAGCAGGTTTGTTTTTTCAAGGTTTGATGTGGCATGTTTTACTTTTTCTTCAAGGCTCCGGTTTGACTCCATAAGTTCTTTCTGAAAATATTCTTTTTCCGCGGACTGCCTCCTTATTTCATCCACATTGTTTCTTATTTCCCGGGCTGCTTTATTTATAACAAATACAAATACCGCCAAAAATGCCGTTTTAACAATAAATTCCCCGCTGCCGGGGCCGGCAAATGCCCATTTATTTCCGGCAAGATATACGAAAGTATAGGCCGCGGCAACGAATCCGGAATAAAGCATATATCTTCCGCTTGTTCTGTTATTAAAACTCACGTCAATAAGCAGAATAAAATAAAGAAGATACAGAGGGCTGAATATTCCCCCGGTAAAATAAACCGCAAACGATATAAGTACAACATCCATGCATCCCGCAAAAGGTCCGATCTTTTCCGCATTAACTTTATCCAGGCGCACCGCACCTTCATACAAGAGGTTCAAAACAGCCGCGATAATTATCACTGCGGAAAAATTCGCGATATTTATCCCCCCGTTCACTGCATATAATACAGCGGCAATTGGCATCATAGAAAACACAACGACCCAACGCAGTCTTATATCGTCTTTCATGCCTCCGCCGTTTGCGGCATTTATTTTCTTATGAATAAAACTTTCTTTGTCCATCACCGCTGCTCCAAATACAATTCTTTTATTTCATTTCCGCTTCAATGACCTCAGAGAAATCACTCTCAACCGAATCTTTGCTGACAGCAGTTGCCATAAAATTATATGTAACCCCTTTTTTCAGGCCTGCCAGCGTAGCCCGGGTTCTTTTTAGTATGGTTCTGTTAAGTTTTCTGAATTTTTCGTCAGATTCCTGCTTATAATAAAGGTTATAACCTATCACAGCGTCATCCCTGCTTTCATTCCAGCTTACCACTATACCTGAATCGCTCTGCCGGGCATTGATTCCTCTTACTTTCGCAGGTTTTTCCGCGGTATATTCATCAGGAGTCGCGCGTACTGTCTTTGAACGTATACTTTCCAGACCTCTGTTATTTATTGCCGTTACCGTGAATTCATACTCCACGCCGTTTTCCAGAACTGCTTTGAACCTGGATTCTTCCTTTATCGGTTTATCGTTCAGTTTGCTGAACCGATTTTCAACGCCCGTTCTCTTATAATATATATTATACCCGGATATATTTGCCTCGGGATTCGGATCCCAGCCGATTGAAACCATTTTATCGCCCGCGGCGGCTTTTATGTTCTGCGGCGGCCGCGGCGCTCCTATGTCCGGCCTTTCCACATCCTCTCCGAAAGAAAATGAGACAGATACCCTGTGAGACGCCCCAAGCTCTGTATGAGGGGCAAAAGCATAATCAATTGCCGCCACATCCGGCACAGAAACCCCCAGCCCTGCGGTGAAATTCTCATCCGCCCTTCCGATCTTATGGCCCAGCCTCAGATATACCATATCAATAATTTTTGCCTCAAAACCAATATTAAAAAACCATTTCGCGTATTCCGGATTGGTAAGATCAAAAGGTTTTACTATATCCAGCGCAAACTTGGTTCCAAAATCAGAATTTATATCCAGGTCATACGCAAAGCCCGCAGTCATATTCAGCGGAGTCGGATCCTCTCCCGTATTATTGCCTATGTTCTTTACCACGAGTGCGGTTTTCATATTTTTGGTAAGATTTGCAATGAGGCCCATATCCAGGGTAAACATAGCGGGATATGAATAATCCAGTATCTGCCTTTGTATGTAAGAAACGCTCGCGCCGAACGCAATATTGCCTATGGTAAAATCATTTGTGTAAACATTTCCCAGAATTTTCGCGTAAGTGGCCCGTACGGCAAGATCATAATACGATGAAGTAAGCCCTTCCTCAAAATTACCGTATGCGTCATCCTGAGTGCTGTCGTATGGAGGTATCCAGAACGCGTTTACGCTTATCCCCGCGCTGCTTGAAGAATCAATCGCCATCACTCCCGAAAAATAATCGTAATTTGCGCCGGCATACCATACAAGATGCATAAGTGTAAAATGATATCTGCCTATTTGAGCGATTCCCGCCGGGTTCCAGAATGCAGCATCACTGTCATCCCCTGCCGCTGAATAAGCTTCGCCCATTGCAGAGGGCCTTGCACCCATTCCTATTTTCAGGAAATCAGCGCTGGTGGTTCCGCCTCCGAGCGAAAAAACAACCGCCGGCATGAATATAACCGCTGCTATGACCGCTGAAATAACTTTCTTAAACATCATCACACCTCATATTTTACCGTTTTATAACGGCTATAAGCCTTATTTCACTGTAACTTCCCGCTGTTATCTTTATATAATACATGCCTGTTGTAACAAGCATTCCGTCGTCCGCTCTGCCGTCCCAGGACGCAAGCTGCGTATAAAGAACTCCAGCAGAAACATCCGGATATTCCATTGTTTTTACCTTTTCGCCGGCTACATTAAATATTGAAATAACCGCCTTGTCAGCCGCTTCTTCAAGACTGAATATAATATCCACGGTTTCATTCGCCCGCGGATCAAAACTGTTTGTGCTCAGATAAATGTTATTTTCAACCCCGCCAGGCGGTATTGCGCCGAGAGCTATTGTCACCGTATTTGATACCGCAAAATTTTCAGCTTTTGTCTGAGTCGTTGTAGTATTCCCTGAGGACCCTTCATAAGGATCAAAATAACTCCACGACGCTCCTCCGCTGAATGTTATATCTCCGCCTGAATCAGCCGTATATATCCAGGTAAATGAATATGTTTCATCCTGTGCGATGGCAGCATTTGTATTTGACGGAGCATTTACGAGCGTTGCCGCTCCGCTGCCCTCAATAATCGGACCGGCGCCCGGCACAGGATTTACATAGGACGCATCAAGCTGTCCTGTGTTTGACAAAGTCATAACCAGAGTTATATTATCGGAGATCCCGGCCGTTGCCGGAGAAGCTGACATTTCTATGCTGAAATCCGCCCCTGCCGGCCTGATTTCAAAATTTCCCTCTGCCGCCGCAGTCAGCATCGTAAGTGTTCCCTCATTCTCTCCCTGCGCAGTAAAGGAAAAATTAACAGTTCCCGGCGTGCCGGCCGTATCATATGTCCAGGTAAACGAAGCATAACTTCCTTCGCCTATGGCCGGAATTGACGCAGGGAGGGGCCCTGTATTCAATATTACTTCCGGATCAACATCTTCCGAAACTATATTCATATTCAAAGCGTCAACCAATCCTGTGTTTGATATTGTCATTACAACTGTTATGGCATTTTCTGTATTCAGCGGAGCCGGCTCCGAAACTCCTGTTATATCAAGGAATGAAACCAGATTTGCGGACGGAGCCGTTACGATCATTGTAGCATCCGTAACCGTGGATGCTACAGACGCGGATGAATTTGCGTCTTCTCCCTGTGCCGCGGCGCTGAATGTAACTTCTCCGACCGCGGTCATTGAATATGTCCAGGTAAAATATCCCGTGGAATTGCCCGCGACAGTTATCGGAGAAACTGTATCAATTCCTCCGGAAGTTGACGAATCTATAAGCGACCATGCTCCGGTTGTTCCGTTATTATTCTGAGCCACACCATCAGGCTGAACATTTACGGCATCCGCGCTTCCCGTATTTTCGATTTCAAGAACAACAGTGGCAATCTGAGATGTTGACAATGTGTTTGACGGCACAAGCACAACAGAACTTGACAGCTGCGCCGGCGTGTCTATCCTCACACTCTCCGATGAATCAGATGTATTTACAGTAAGTCCGCTGTTTATATCCTCGCCGAAAGCTGAACCCGTAAAGGTAAAGTTCCCGCCTGATGCCGTATCAAATATCCAGGTGAATTCCTGCGTCATATGCCCCGGTATTGTTACAGGAGCCGGCGGCAAAGGCCCTGAATTAAGAGTTGCCGTGCCTGAATGCGCCTGCGCTGCTCCCGCGTTTATCACATCCGCATCTCCGGTATTTGATACTGTCATATGCACCGTAAATGTTCCCGGATGGTTCAACACAGGAACGGATGAATCCAAAGATACAATCTGCAGGTTCGCATCGCTCTCTACCGTCAGTTCATCCGAAACAACTGAGGCGTTTATTGTTCCCGCTCCAAGGTCGTAAGCCTGCGCCAGCACGGTAAATGATGTTGTTCCGACTCCGTCAGCCGTATATATCCAGGTAAACGAAACCTGCGCGTCCGTGGCAAGCGATACATCCTGAGGCCAGCCCGGGCTTGACGTTGACGGCGATATAAAAGACGACATTGAAGTAAGCGCATCCGGATTCGGCGTCACGTTATAAGCGACAGCCGGAGAGACACCATTATTTGTTACTGTCATTATAACAGTGAATTCCTGCCCTATGCTGACTGTGACGGGATCCAGCGATATTTCCGCGGCAAGCGAGGCTGACGCAAATACTGTTATTGAATCACCGGACAGCGCCGTTGCCAGCGCATCCCCGGTATTTGCGTCTTCACCCGAAGCCAAAGTACTGAAAGATATGAATCCATCTCCGGTTGCGTCGTATATCCAGGTAAAAGAAGCTATGGAATTTCCTGTTATTGTAACACCTTCCGGTGCAGGTTCTGATATTATATTTGCCAGCGCGCCGCTCTCTTCACTCGTAATAGGATCAGGCAGAACATTTACCGCACTTGCCTGTCCGCTGTTTGTCACGGTCATTATAACCGTAAACGCCTGGCTGTTGTATATTTCATCCGGATTCACGTGCACTGAAGAAGCAAGGTCTGCCGGAGTCTGAACATTTATCGGCGCTGACGTAGTATGCGAAGAATTCAGAGTCTCGCCCGTGTTTGCATCCTGTGCATTTATCCTTGCCGTTAATCTCGGAGTGCCGGCGGACGAAGCTGTATAAACCCAGGTAAATGTCGCCGCAGAGCCGCCCGCTATATCCGCTGCCGGAGGCACATCTGTTGTTATAACCGCTCCCGAACCGCTAAGTTCAGGCTGCAGAGGATCAGGAACAGCTGAAAGAGCATCTGCCTGCCCGTTATTTGTAACTGTCATATAAACCGTGAATGTCTGTCCCACAGATACTGACTCCGGAACCGTAAAATACGGAGCGCTCAATGCCGCGGGCTGCTGTATTGTCACAAAATCCGAGGAATTTGCCGATGACTGCACATAATCTCCGGAATTTGAGTCATACCCCGCTGCCCATCCCAGCCAGTTTATTGTGCCCGGATCCTGCGCGTTTACGACCCAGGTAAATACCGCCAGTCCTCCGTTTCCTTCAATAAAGGCAGAAGAAGGCGAAGGACTGCTTGGATTCAAAGGATTTGTTGTCCCGTCTCCGCCCGCAAAAAGCTGAGTAGGCGCTGTAGAAACCGCATCAGCTTCGCCTGTATTTGAAACAGACATTGTTATTGTTATGTCCGCTCCCTGATTTACGGTTTGAGGCGATGCATCCAGCCAGGAAACAAGTGCAGGCGGAGTCTGTATATGAGTTTCTGCCTGCGCAAGATTTGACACAAGGTCTATCGGACTTGATATATCATCATTAACACCCGACGCTCTTGCGCTGAATTCCAGCGTTCCCGGAACTTCCGCGGTTGTATATATCCAGGTAAACATTGTTGATTCTCCTACATCAAGATAAGTTTTTGCCGTCGGCGTTATTACTGTATCCGAAATCATAGCAGAATCAAACGCGATATCAGGCAGCACATAAACATCAGACGCTCCCCTTATTCCTGTATTTGTCACTGATAAACTAACCGTGATTCTCTGATTATATCCGGCAGTCTGCGGTGAGCTTATGAGCTCCGCGGTAAGTATCGCCTGCTGAGTTATAATTTCAGCGGTTTCAACTTCCGATCCTCCCGTATTCACGGATTGAAGCGTATTTGCATCCGTTCCCCGTGCAAAACCGCTGAAGTCCACGCTTCCTGTACCTGCCGCGGAGAATGTCCAGGTAAATGTTGTTTCACTGTATCCCGCCAGATCAGCAGAAGACGGCAGAGGCCCCTCAAGCAGCGTTAAAACTCCGCTCCCGCTGTATGTGGCCGAAGGAATTATATTATTTACGGTTGAAGCGCCTGTATTTGTCACACTCATCGTAACCGTAATATTCTGTTCAACAGCGGCAACAGGCGGATAAACGGTAAAATCCGTTATGCTCAGCCCGGACGGCTCCTGAATCTCAATATTATGGCGCGGAGTCCACGGCGTTGTGTCCGTGTATGTTATATCATTTGAATCCTGTCCCGCTGCATACCCGCTGAAATACAGCGAACCTGTTGTTGTTGCCTCGTATTCCCATACAAACTGCACAGAACTGCCGCCCGGTATATCCGCACTCGGGGGCAGAGTTGAATTAAGCGCCGCGTCGCCCGGCCCTGACACGGTATTTATCAATGTAGTAACATTTTCAGCGGTTGAATCTCCTGTATTTGTAACGATCATTATAAGTTCAAATATCTGCCCGTTATTAACGGCAGACGGACCGTAAATTCCCGAAGAAAGCGATATTTTTTCCTGTATCTCTATCTGCGGCGTCCGGTTAATACCTGTATCAACCGCTCCGTCAGCTCCGTCATATTCCGCCAATGTTTCAAAAACAACTGTTCCCGAAGAAACCGGATCATATATCCAGGTGAATGAACCGCTGCTCCCGGGATTCAGGGGGCCTATAGCCGACGCTCCCGCCTGCTGATTCAGCGCGGCGCCGCCCGATGTAATCTCATTTACGGACGGAGTTATATTGCCGTATGTTGCGGCGGCTCCCGAATTTGTAACGGTCATTATAACCGTAAGCGCCTGCCCTGTGGAAACAACCGTCAGATCGCCTGCAGTATCAACTCTTGAAACCAGATACGCGGAATCCGTAACATCCACGGAATTTGAGGTACTGACATTGGATACTGTATCAGCTCCGGTATTTGCATCTTCTCCCGCTGCTGATGCGGTAAATACAATCTGCCCCGGCAATGACGTTGTATACGCCCAGGTAAACGTGAAAGCGCCTCCTGCCGAGAGCGAATCAAGCTCAGCAGGCGACGGTCCTGTGCTCAAATACGCATCCGCCGTTGAAGACGCTTCTATCCCGGCTGTTGGAGAAATATTTGCCGCAGACGCTCCGCCGTCATTTACAATCTCCATATATACATTTATATTCTCGCCTGTATTTACCTCTGCCGCAGGCTCTGTCCATACGGTTGACACAAGTGACGCAGGATGCTGAACATCCACATAAACCGACTCTGCCATGGGCGAAGATACCGCAAGAGAGCTGTTTTCGTCAGATCCCGTGACATTCGCGCTGAAAGCAACCGAGCCTATACCCGACGCGTCAAATCTCCAGGTGTAATAAGCAGAAGATCCCGAAGGTATATCCTGCGCAGGCAGAGGTTCTGTCACAAGCGGCACCATACCGCCGCTTCCTTTTATCTGCATTATTGACGGAACAGCCGACAGTGCGCCGGCTCCGCCTGTATTTGTAACACTCATTATAACAGTGGCTTCCTGCCCTATATTAAAGGTGCTGCCAAGCACGCTGATCTCATTAGCCAGCACCGGAGGCGTTTCTATCATTATCATATTTGAGGTGTCGGTAACGCCAAAATAAGTAATCTGTGTTCTTACATCATCACCCGCGGGCCTGCCGTAAAATCCTAAGCTTCCCGGCGAAGATGCTTCCCCGGCCCATGTAAATGTGCCCGCTCCTCCTGCAGACAGATACATAGAAGACGGAGAAACCGCGTCAAGAGCACCCGCACCCGATCCAACTTTAAACAGAGTGGCAGGGATGACATTTTCCGCATCTGTTCCGCCCGTATTGGACACTGTCATGGACAGTGTTATTGCCTGACCCACGGACACAGTACCGCCTTCAGGTTCAAGAACCATATTAGTGTATTCAAACGCAGGCGGATTATAAGCTGTTACAAATGTATTGGACACATTTGACTCATCGCCGTCAAGCGGTGTTGCGTAAGCACTGAAATCTATGCTTCCTGTTGTATCAGCCTGATAAATCCATTCAAATGTTCCCGTATTTCCGGCCGTTATGGTCTGCGCAGAGGGCGAAGGACCGGATACATACGATGCCGCTCCGCCCGGGTCAACAGCCACCGCGGAAGCCGTTACATTATAAGCATCAACAAGCCCTACATTAGACACGAGCATACTTACCGTAAACGACTGCCCCACAGTCACATCTTCCCTGCTCACCGACATTTCCGAAACAATAACCGGGCTGTTTGACACAACGAATACAAGTTCATCAGCACCCGGAGATTCGTATATAACTCCCGAGTTTCCGTCTTCTCCCCGGGCATAAGCGCTGAAAGTCAGGCTTCCTGTGCCGTCAGCACTGAACGTCCAGGTAAAATAAGCTGTCTGTCCCGCAGAAACAGAAGAAACAGCAGGTTCAGATCCTGTTTCAATAAGCGGAACCGGCGATCCCGTGGCCGTTATAGTCGGCATAAGATTTACAACATCGGCTCCGCCGGTATTAACCACACTCATTACAACTGTTGTCAAATCTTCATTTGTCTTTATGGTAGACGGAGAAACAGACATTGATGTTTCAAACGCCGGAGGCTCCTCTATCTTTATTGAATTGCTTACAGCAGACGCCGTCACCGTCACCTTGCTGTTATAATCATATCCTGAAATAACATTCCCAAGCCCTGTCCCGGTCAGCTGTATATCTCCCGAAGCTTCCGCGGAATATGTCCAGGTAAAATAAGCGCTGCTGCCTCCCGGTATATCAACGCCCACGGGCTCTTCAAGCATAACCGCATTTCCGCCGCCCTGCACCTCAAGTTCAAGAATATTTGTCCCTTCAATCATTGCATCGCCCGTATTGACAGCTTCAAGAATTATTTCTATATCCTGCCCGACAGTCACTGTTTCCGGCAGGGCCTCCAGTGATGCGCTTATAGCAGCCTCGTCCTGTATATCTGTTTCTCCGCTCCACGCCGCCGGCGCGGCAATAGGCTCGCCGGTTGAGTCATTTATACCGGATGCGTTCGCACTAAACCAAACCGTACCCGGCTCAGCTGAATTATAAATCCATGTATATCCCGCATTTCCTCCCGCAGTTATATTCTGCGGATCCGCCGGTTCGGGCCCGCTCATATAAACCGCATCCCCGATACTGTCGGTAATAAGAGCGCCTTCACTCGCAGCCACATCCACCGCGTCCCCCACACCGTTATTAATAACGTTCATAACAAACGTAATGTTCTGCCCTGTACTTACAACAGAAGGCGCTGTTATGGAATCTACAACAAGATTCGCTGATTCATATATCTCAACCCATCCGCTGAATGCCTGATTTGACACAACCGCATCGCCTTCGTTTGCATCCGTTCCTTCCGCGGAAGAATCAAACTGCACAGAACCCGCTGCTGACGGATTATAAACCCAGGTAAAGTAAACTGTCCCGCCTCCGGGAATATCTGCCTGCGCAGGAACCGGACCGCTTACAGGATTTACCGCGGCCCCTCCGTCATAAGTTATACCCATAGCATCCGGAACAACATTTTCAGCGCCTGTGTCACCGCCGTTTGTAACATCCATTATAACCGTAATATACTCGCCTGTACCCGCTGTTTCAGGAAATACCGCAAGATTTGAACTAAGGGACGCAGCCGTCTGAACCGTAACATAATTGCTTTCTGACATTTCGGATATCTTAACTTCTCCGCTGTTCTCGTCGGTTCCCGCAGCATTTGAACTTACTGCAGTACTTCCAAGCCCCGCGCCTTCATACACCCAGGTAAATACCGCGGATGTTCCTCCCGCTATATTAACCGAAGCGGGATCCGGCCCGGAAATAGGAACAATACCGCCCGTGCTTGCCGAGGTGTTCCATATATTCTGAGGCGCAGCATTCAAAGCATCAGCGCCTCCGGTATTTGATGCTGTCATAATAAGCGTTATACGCTGCCCTAAATTTATTGTCCCGCTTCCTGTAAGTTCCACACTGCTTACAAGCTGCGACGGGCTCTCAACAAATACACTGTTTGACGTTGAAGCCACGCTGTTATATCCCAGATTTGTCCTCGGATCCCTTCCTATTGCGGAGCCGTTAAAGGCCACGCTGCCGGGTCCTGTTGTTTCATAAACAAATGTAAACGCCGCTTTGCCGCCGTTTGCGGAAACCGTGGCTGTCGCCGGTACGGGTCCGCTCGTCAAAGATACCGCGCCTGTGCCTATTTTTGTAAGCGGCGTAATCGGCATTGTATCTACCGTATCAGTCCCGCCTGTATTTGAAATTGTCATAACAAGTGTTATATCCTGGCCCACTGAGACAGTGCCGTCCGCAGGTTCAAGAAGCATATGGTTTATGGACAAATCAGGTTTTGAATAAGCCGTAACATAAGCGTAAGCATCCTGTGTCGGATCTCCGTCAAGAGGCGCGGCAAAAGCGCTGAAAGCTATAATGCCGTCCGTTGTCGCGCTGTATGTCCAACTGAAGACCCCGGTGTTTCCCGCTGTAATGGTCTGTGCTTCGGGCAGCGGACCGGTTATGCCTGCCGCATCTCCAAAAGGATCAACAGTTACGGCGCTGACAGTAACATTATAAGCGTCAACAAGGCCTATGTTTTCAACCTGCATGCTCAGCGTAAATATCTGGCCGGCCGTAACCTCTGTATGCGATATTCCAAGGTCAGCCGTAAGAACCGGCTGGTTGAAAACAACATTAACAGAAACCTCTGAACCCTGGGAACCATAAATCAATCCTGTATTGACGTCCTCGCCCGAAGCCAAAGCACTGAATGCAAGAACGCCTGTACCGTCAGCGCTGAAGGTCCAGGTAAACGACGCAGCCGACCCTCCCGGTATTGACGCTGACGCAGGCATCGGCCCGGAGTCATAAACAGCCGCCGGATCACCTGAATCCGTTATTGCGGGAACAACATTTACCGCCTCTGCCTGTCCTGTATTTGATACTGTCAGTATTAATTCGGTAATATCTTCATTTGTTTTTATTGTCAAAGGATCCGCATTCAGATAAGAAACCAGAATCGGAACACTCTGTATTTCCACCTGTTCGGATACAGTTTCGCCGCTTGCAGCGGCAAGCATACTGTTTTCATCCTGCGCAAAAGCGTTTGATGTAAAGCTGATTATTCCCGAAGCCTCGGCGCTGAAGGTCCAGGTAAACTCAGCCGATGCGCCGCCTGTTATATAAACAGGAGCCGGCGATGTGATAACCGAAACAGTTCCCGGCGCAGATGCCGCGGGAGTTACCGCAAGAGCGTTCAATGCCCCTGCCTCTCCGGTGTTCGCAACATCCATAACCATTGTTATAAACTGCCCAACAGAAACTTTCTGCGCCGGTGTAACAAAATCTGCTGTCAATGAAACCGGCGCCTGAACCGTTATAGAATTGCTTAAAGCATCTGACGCGGCAACTGTTATTCCTCTTGTATCGTCAAACGCTGAAGCATCCGCCTCAAATTCCGCCGAACCGGATGAAGTGCTTTCATATATCCAGGTAAACACAGCACTCTCGCCGCTTGCAAGCGCTGTCCGGGAAGGATCCGGCCCTGAAACAAAGGCCATTGCCGCTGTTCCGTAAATTCCAACTTCCGAAGGCTCCGCATCAGAAACACTTCCCGTACCTTCGTTTGAAACGGTCATAAGCAGTGTTATTTCCTGCCCCGTACTTGTAATAACCGGTTCTGCCGTAAAATCCGTAATATTTACAAATCCCGCCGCTTCAATATCAATATACGCGTTTGCCTCCTCAGGAGTAATTGTAACAGGATCCGCACTGACGCCGTCCCGGGCAAAAGCAGAAACACTGAAAGATACTGATCCTATATCCATCCCCTGATATATCCAGGTGAATGCCGATGACATTCCGCCTGCTATATCCTGTACCAATGGTTCCGGACCGCTTATATAGGAAACGGTTCCTTCCCCGTCAGAAAGCATTGCGGTTGTTGAAACAGAAACCGCTGATGACTCGCCTGTATTTTCCATATCCAGAACAAGCGTTATCATTTGTCCTGTCCCCGCGGATCCTTCCGGCAGAGTAATAAGACTCATGGAAAGATCAGCCGGCTGATTTATCTTTGTATAATTGCTCTGCGTCACCGCACTTGAGACGGCTGCCAAACTGTTTTCATCAGTTCCCTGCGCATTGCCTTCAAAACTCACGGAACCGATTCCTGCCGCCACATACGTCCATGTGAAACTTGCAGATGAACCCGAAGGTATAATAGAAGACGTTCCGGGCGCCGCGCTGAGTATTGCGCCTCCGTCTCCCGCGATATTCAGCGCCGAAGGCTCAACATCAAGAACATCCGCGCCGCCAGTATTTGTAACTGTCATTACGACCTCAAAAGTATCATTCATATTCACAAAATCCGGCGCGTAGATGCTGCTCACAAGCTCAGCAGGCTCCTCTACCGTTATATAATTGCTGCCGGATGACGATGAGGTTATTGTATTATTGCTGTATTCCGCATAACCTTTGACCGACCCGTTCACTCCCAGACTGCCCGCTCCTGTCGCCGTATATATCCAGTTTGCAGTATACGACTCGCCTGCATCCAGATCCATCGGCCCGGGATCCGGCCCTTCAACATAACTGTAACTGCCCGTGCCCAGTTTTACGAGAGCGTTCGGAACCGTGTTTTTGGACAATGAACCGCCGGAGTTCGTGACACTCATCCATATTGTTATATCCTGGCCCACGCTCGCGGCTGACGGCTCTATCCATATATCCTGCGCAAGCACAGGGTCAGGGATCACTGTTATTAAATTAGTATCGTTTGATGTTATATCTGTCCCTTCATGTATGCTTGGCGATACGCCTGAATCAGCTTTCACAGCAACATTGGCGCTCCCTGAAACCGCTGAATCGCTCCTGTAAATCCAGGTAAACGTTCCATAACCGCCCGCGGGAATATTGGCTATGCTTGCCGGATACGATGACAGCATAACCGATGACAGCACGGATGGATCCGCTGTATCGGGATGAACATCAGGCGCGTCCACTATGCCCGTATTGCTCACTTTCATAATAACCGTAAATCTCTGGTTGTAATTTACAACCTGCGGAGCTGTCTCAACCCAGCTGGTTAAAACAGGCGTGTCCGGATGGACCGTAACCGTATTTGAGAACTCATCGGATTCCAGCACAAGTTCAAGGCCGCTGTGTTCATCCGTTCCTTTTGCGTTTGCACTGAATAAAATAGTGCCTGTGCTTAATATTGAATACGCCCAGGTAAACGACGCGCTTTCTCCTCCGGCAACTGTTACTGTTGTACCGTCAGGCTCTATGGACGGAGTTCCGAAATAACCCGCGGATCCCAGCACGGTAAATCCGGTCGGCGTCACTCCCGCTGCATCTGCCTGGCCTGTATTGGAAATCGTCATTACAACCGTCACATTATTTCCTGTTCCCATATTTTCAGGGAATGCATGCAGACCGGCTGTCAGATTTGCCGGTGTCTGTATAACCACATTTTCCGACACTACAGTGTCCCCCTGCACCGCAAGGCCCGTATTTTCATCCGTACCCGATGCCGAGGATTCAAATGTTATTGTTCCTGATGCTTCCGCGGAGAATGTCCATGTAAACGACGCGGATGATCCGCCCGGTATTGCCGCCGGCAATGCACCCGATGTAATTGATACGCTTCCCGGCAATGACGCCTGAGGCTCCGCACCTGTTACATTAAGTGCGTCTGCATCTCCTGTATTTGTAACCGTCATTACAACCGTTATTTCCATTCCTTCGGAAACTTTCTCGGGAAGCGCTGTCATTGATGTTTCTAAAACAGGCACGCTTTCAACCGCTGCAACATTCGTTCCCGCCAATGATGATGTTATGGGGATACCCAATATTACATCATCTCCCGAAGCATTTGCGCTGAATGATATTTCTCCCGGTCCTGACGCCTCATATATCCACGTTATGCGCCCGTCTGCCTTGCCCGCAATATTCTGAGCTGCAGGTTCGGGCCCGGACACATATGCCGCTGACGCGCTGCCGGCCGGCGCAAAGTTTATGCCTGTTACATTTTCTGCGTCTCCGTCTCCTGTATTTGACACTCCCATTATTACTGTTATTTCCTGTCCTACACTGACTGCCGCCGGCTCTGCCGACATCCAAGCAGACAGATATGCCGCGTCTTCAACCACAACATCATTGCTTGCTGCAGCGGTAGATGTTATTGATATATTTTCGTTCGCGTCAATACCGGATGCTGATGCCGTATAATTAAGCGTTCCCGACCCTGATGCCGTAAATGTCCACGTAAACGACGCTGACGCACCGCCCGCAAGATCTACCGCGGGACCGGGTATTGCACCCGTATTTAGCGCGCTTATATTTGTGGTATCGCTTAATTCTTCCACTCTTACATTTTCAGTTCCTGCCTCTCCTGTATTCTGAACCTCGGCAATAACCGTTATCTCATATCCCGTACCCGCAAGCTCGGGCTGCGCCGTAAGATTCAGCAGCAGCGATGCTGGTGTCTGAACCGTAAGCACATTGCTCTGCGTCACAGGACTTGAGACCGTTTCAAGACTGTTCGCGTCCGTGCCCTCAGCGTTCCCTTCAAATACCAATGTTCCGCTGCCTACCGCTTCGTACTCCCATTCAAATACAACAGAACCGTTTGATCCCGGTATGGAAACAGAAGAAGGAGCTGTTCCCGTAAGCACAGCTCCGCCATTGCCGGAAACTATCAGGCTGGACGGCACAGATACATCATCCGCTTCGGCTCCGCCTGTATTTGTCACAACCATTGAAACATTAAATGTCTGTCCTATATTTACTTTTTCAGGTGCGTATATGCCGCTCACAAGTTCCGCAGGCTCCTGTATAGTTATATAATTACTTTGAGTAGACGTTGATGTCACAGTCGTCTTGCTGTACTGACTGTAACCTTTTACAGATGAATTAACAGCCAATGTTCCCGCCTGAACCGCACTGTAGATCCATGTAAAATATTCATCTGAAGACGGAGCAATTGTCATGGAAACAGGATCCGGACCTGAAACAATCGTGTAATCTCCGGTTCCTGATTTTATGAGCGGATTTGTATGCACGCCTTCAGCATCCGAGCTGCCTGTATTTATTACATTCATAGTTATCGTTATAAGCTGTCCTGTACTGACAGTACCCGGCGACATTATTATATTCTGCGTCAAAACAGGATCCGCCTCAACATTTAATGTATTATCTCCGGCAGGTGTTGTATCCGTACTCGGCGGATATGAACCGCTTCTGGCAATAACATTAATATCCGCGGTTCCTTCGGTTCCGCTGCCGGATGTATAGAACCAGGTAAACTCCGCATATCCGCCCGCAGGTATATCTTCACTTGCGGGATGCGGGCCGCTTTCATAAACACTTCCAAGGATTCCGTCAGCCGGATATTCAGGCGAAGGATATACACCTGCCGCATCAACCGCGCCTGTATTGCTTACTCTTAAAACAACCGTATACCGCTGATTATAATTTACCGTTGACGGCGCCACAAGCACCGCGCTTTCCATAACAGGTTCATTGGGATAAACATAAACCGGATTTGAGTCAACAGGAGCCGCCAAAGTTGATGTCGCGCCTGAATATTCGTCTGTTCCCGAAGCATCTGACCGGAAAAACACACTGCCTTCTCCCAGCATGGTATAAATCCAGGTAAATGACGCTGACCCGCCTCCCGGAATAAGCGCATCAGAGGGATCCTGAGCCTGAGCAAGACCAACTGAAATCCCTACCGGCGTAAAACCAGATGGCGAAACATTTTCAGCTGCTGCTTCGCCTTCGTTTGTTATTGTCATTACAACCGCAACATCATCTCCCAGCGCAACTGTATCCGGAAATGCCGTGATTTCCGCGGTTAACAGGGCCGGAGATTTTATTATTGTTTCAGGACTTATTGACTCCGAACCATTTATATCAAGTCCGCTGTTTGCGTCTGTTCCGAAAGCATTTGACGTAAAGCTTATTGTCGCCGGCGATACAGAAGTAAACGTCCATGTGAAACTCGCCGAGGCCCCGGACGCAATATCCGCAGGCGAGGCGGCTGTATCAATAAGAACGCTTGAAAGGTCAGACGCTGCGGGAGTCACTCCCGTAACGCCCAGCGCGTCAGCGCCGCCGTTATTCGTAACTGTCATTACCACATCAATGGTCATACCCGCACTTACAATTTCCGGATAAACACTTAGATCCGAATCAAGAACCGGCGCGGTTTCCACTGAAACAACGTTTGTTCCGGACATTAAAGACTCTATCTGTATGCCAAGCGCGGCATCATAACCTTCCGCATTTGCGCTGAAAGACACTTCCCCGGCGCTCAAAGCTGTGTATACCCACGTTAAGTTCCCTGTTGTTTTCCCTGTTATATTCTGCAAAGCCGGCTCCGGGCCTGAAAAATAATCGGTGTTCGCGCTTCCCGCCATATTAAAATTAACTCCGGTCACATCTTCCGCGTCTCCGTCTCCGGTATTTGATACTCCCATTATTATTGTTATATCCTGTCCAACACTTACCACCGCCGGCTCTGCCGTCATCCACGACGAAAGGAATGCCGCATTTTCTATTACAACCGAATTACTTGCCGATGCCGTTGATGTAACTCCGATATTTTCATTAACATCAACACCCGCTGCTGTCCCTGTATAATTAACCGTTCCCGCGGAAACCGCATCAAAAACCCAGGTATATGTACTTGACGCACCTCCGCCAAGAGTTACTTCCGGATTCGGGACCGTGCCGGAAACAAGAGCACTGGAGCCTGTGGATGCAGGGTCTTCTTCAAGCTGTATCATTCTTACATTTTCTGCTGTTGCCCCGCCGTTATTTGTTATTGTGCCTATGACTGTAATAGGGTAACCTGTTCCGGCTACAGAAGGCTCCGCATTAAGAGCCACACTGAGATCCGCAGGCGTCTGGATCGTCATTGTGTTTGAACTGCTTATTGCACTCGATACGGTATCGCCTGAGTTCGCGTCTGTGCCCGAGGCGTTTCCGTCAAAATATATTTCTCCTGTTCCTGTCGCGTCATAGGCCCATTCATAAACCACACTGCTTCCGGCAGGGATGTTCTGCGCATCAGGCAATGTACTCGTTCTTACAACTCCGCCAGTGCCGTTCATTGACAGCGCCGATGCCTCTACATTCTCTGCCGATGAGCCGCCTGTATTTGTTACCACCATACTTACCGTAAACGACTGGCCCAGGTTCCTTAACTCCGGTATATATATCCCGCCCGCAAGCGACGCAGGCTCCTGGATCGTTATATAATTGCTCGTAACCGCGCTGCTTGTTACTGTTGTTTTGCTGTACTCGCTGTAACCCTCTGCATCCGCGTTCACCGCCAAGCTGCCTTCACCGGTTACCGTATATATCCACGTGAAATTATCGCTTAAACCCGAACCTATCTCAAGACTGCCCGGTTCAGGGCCGCTTACATATGTATATGAACCTGTTCCCGCTTTCACCGGCGTACTCGGCTCTATACCTTCCGCTCCGCTGCCTCCTGTATTTGTCACCGTCATTACCACTGTCACATCCTGGCCCACACT
>CAYTNY010000014.1:4445-37797 GCA_964439215.1 uncultured Spirochaetia bacterium | reverse complement strand
CACTAATCACTAACCACTAATCACTCTTTTCTCTCTCTCCCTTAAAAAACTCCCATATTTCTTCTGTTGCGTTTATTTCTCTGCTTGTTCTTCCCACAATATCTCTTGATTTGTACCGGGCGGCTCCGGGCCAGGTATGCCCGCCGCCTATTACTTTATACACAACCACTTTTGCGTCTTCGCCGAAAACTATTTTTTCAACAGATGTACTGTCTTTTCTGTCGTTGTTTATCCGCTCTGTTTTAAACGGCCTTATGGAGAGTGCATTTGCGTTTACCCAGAGGCCCGCGGTATTTTCAGTGGACACTACTTTTCCCATTACCAGGCGCGTGCCTTCCCCTTTTGTTACATAACCGCCGTTATACGGCATTATCGGATCTCCTGTGCCGTTTATTACAACCGCTCTTATACCTTTTTCCGGTTTACATCTGTCATAAATATCAACCGGAATATTGGCGCTTACTCCGGCAACAGCATTAAATACGCCGGGCAGAGCACAGGCGAGCCTGAAAGCCATCATACCGCCGCCTGACATGCCTGCCGCATATATTTTATCCTCATCAACACTGTATTTTTCTTTTACTGTCTCAAGCACCGCTGAAATAAAACCAATATCATTTATTTTCATCCTGTGCGCCGCGCTGCGCGGCACTTTTCTGCCGTCGTTCCAGGACGCGCCGAAACCTTCCGGATAAACAGCAATAAATCCTTCTCTCTCCGCAAGTTTTGAAAAACCCGTATATTTCTCGGTCCAGAGCGCATTGCCGCCGTCCCTGTGAAGAATAATAACAACCGGCAGCCGGCCTCCCTTCTTATGGGCCGAAGGCACAAATATCCTGTAATAACGTATATGGTTATTAAAGAATATTTCTCCCGTGTCCACCGTGGAGCCATAAACAAACTGCGCCGCCATTAAAAATACTGCCATTAAAAATATCCGCATTTAAAAACCTCTCAGAATATATTTTTAAAAAGGAAAATCTTCCTCTGCTGTTTTACCGTTTCGTTTTATGCTGCGGGTCTTATTTTCCCATTGGCCTCCGCGTCCGTATTTTTCGGGATCTTTTGCCCTCCCGTGCGCGGTATGTCCTTCAACATATATTGCTTTATACGGCAGAGCCGGACATACATACTCGCAGGCCCCGCATCCGATGCATATATCTGTATTTATCTCCGGCGCCGGCACACCGTTATAATTAACCGAATAAACCGCTTTTACGGGGCAGTGCTCCGTGCAGACCGTACACGGCTCCCTGTCAACATACGATATACAGTTCCTTTTTTCAAGATGAACAGCGCCTATCTGCGTTCTTTTCTTTTCCTGCACTGTCAGAGGAAGCAGCGCACCCGTGGGGCAGACCTGAGTGCATACAATACAGTCATAAAGACAGTAGCTCTTTGAAAAATCCAGCTTGGGCTGAAGTATTCCGGACAGCCCGTATCCGCCAAACGCCACTCCTATGACATTCTGCGGGCATGCGGACGCGCACAAATGACAGGATGTGCATAATTTATTGAACCTCTCTATTGACCCTGCTCCGGGCGGCGCCGCGGGCAGTGTTTTTTTTATCGGTACGGGCCCTCCGGAAAACTCAGCCAAAAGCCGCCTGCCGGGCAGCAAAAGCACGGCGCCCGCAACAGCGGCTCTTATTATATCCCGCCGTTTTTCTCCGGAGCTTTCCGCGGCCGTTTCCGGCAAAGAACCCGCCGAATATGCCATATTTTTCTGCGGGCACGTGTCAATACAGTTAAAACACACAATGCATCTTTCAAAATCAATTATCCGTTCTTTGGCATTAATGCATGACGCTTTACATACGGTTTCACATTTGCCGCAGCCCCCGCATATATCCCTGTTGATCCTGATCCTGAAAAATGAAAACCGGGATATAAGAGCAAGTATGCCGCCTGCCGGGCACAGCGTATTGCAGAAAATTCTTCCTTTATAAAAAGCAGCTGCTGCTATTGCCGCGGCAGTTATAAAGGCAAAAACAGCCGCATAAACCGAAACAGAATGCATCTTTATATGCGGGACATTATATATATGGAATTCCGCGAGAATATTTTCGGGGCCGTTCATAATAAACTCCGCGCCGGGCTTTATAATCCCTGACACAAAACGCCCGTAAATACTGTAAGGATCAAAAAGAATAATCAGAAAACCCGCCCCGAAAATAAACAGGCCGAATGCGGCCGCGGTAAATAGACTGCGCAAAGCAGTACGCCCCTGTGAATATTTAAAAAAACGCGCTTTCTTTTTTCTCCTGTATTTCAGGTTTATGAAAAAATCCTGAAACGTTCCCAGCGGGCAAAGCGATGAACAGTAAACCCTGCCGAATATCAGCGTCATGACAAGAATGAATAAAAGCCCCGCAAGCGCAGCCGCGGAAAATGCCCCGAAAACAGTTACAATAACAGGAATCAGCTGAAAATAAGAGGCAGCCCTGGTTATTTGTCCGGAAAAACCTTCAACACCCATAAATATAACCGTAAAAAAAACAAGAAATATAACCGATAAAGCAATTCTAATCTTTTTCAGCATTATGGTTTTCCGTTTTCAGACATTTATTCTTTTTATCCGCAGAGTATCAAGATCCATATTTCCTATGCCTTTTTCATGCGCGTGTTTTATGTACTTTATGCTCCCGGGCTCAATGCCGAATATCTTTGCCGCGGCCGCATCAGCCGCCACTATATCGCGGGAAAGCACCTGATATTTCATAAGCTCCACATCATTGACAGATACACCCCGCGGCCCGTTTTTTACCATAACACGGTAAGCGTCAACAACCGTAAGATCGGGTTTCCTGTATCCCGCAAACTCCGCTATTTTTTCGTGCAGCCCTGCAATGTGCCAGGGCCTTCTGCTCCATACTGTTCCCATCAGATTTTTCATTCCTATGGTCAGCCGCGTGGACCCGTGGGTCTTTAAAATCGGTACATTTATAAATACATCAGATTTGATTATAAGCTCATGAACATCAGCGGTTTTTATTGCCTTCCCCCCGGGAACAGCTGCTTTTTTATAATATTTTTTTTCATGCCCCGGAACCATTATTCCTTTTGCGCGTCTTACCGCGTCCCGGATACCGCTGTTTTTATAACAGCTTCTCCAGTGATCGCATGTATGGTCAAAGACATATACCCGTTTGGCTCCGGCCGTATAAGCCTGCCTGATTATTTCCTCCACAAGATCCGGATTTGTATTTGCCGCCCTTTCCACAGATGTGTCCCATCCGATGTTGGGCTTCACAACAACACTTTGGCCCTTTTTTACAAATTCTCCCATGCCGCCCATCGCCTTTATCCCCTGCCTGAACATAGAAACAGGATCCCCCCCTTTAACAGCTGTCAGATCGGGAAATTTATCCTTTTTTACAGGAGCGGCCGCAAGGCTGTTAAAATTGCCGAATACTGCGGCAGCACCGGCTGTAATGCCCATTTGCAGTGTTTTTTTTATAAAGTCCCTTCTGTTCATTTTTGTCTCCTTTTAAAAAGTATATTCCTTCTTTCCTGACGGTATTTATTCTTTCCCTATAATTTTACTGATAATTATTGTAATTTCAAATAATAAATATACGGGCAGGGCCAAAAGCAGCTGTGTTATTACATCCGGCGGAGTAATAACAGAAGCCGCGATGAGTATTATAAGCACGAACCACAGCCGTGACCTTTCCAGAAATCCGGCGGTAATTATTCCCGTCCTTACAAAAACAAGCAGCATTGCGGGCGCCAGAAAAACAAACCCTGCCGCCAGACTGACTGCCGCAACAAATGTTATATACGCGTCTATTCCCCATACTTCAGCGGTTTCAGCGGTCTCGCCGAAAGAAACAAAAAATCCCAGTGCCGCGGGAACAAGAAGCCTGTAGGCAAAAAATACACCCGCAAAAAACAAAACAGGAAATACAGAAAGAAAAATAAAAAAATACTTTTTTTCATTCTTCTTTAGGGCGGGATAAACAAACAGGCCTGCCATTACACCCGCAAAAGGCACGCTAAGCGCCAGTGCCGCAAAAAACGCGGTTTTTATATATACAAGAAATTTTTCATAAGGTTTAAAATAATGAAGCGTTATATCAAGCCCTTCCAGAGGCATTTTCAGCAGCTGAATCACCGGTTCTATTTTCCAGAAGGACAATATAAAAACAAAAATAAAAAACCCGATGACCGCCAGGGTTTTCATCCTGAAATCTTCAAGATGATCAAAATACGAGCTTTGCCGCGGCTTTTTTTTCTTTCCGGTCCTTTTCTTTTTTTTATTCACTTTTTTTCTCCGCGGCAATATAAGTCTTTTTTATTCTTTTTTCTCTTTCCTGCCTTCATCTTTATCTTCATCAGTATCAATTTCATCTTTAACTTCTTTTACGCCTTTTTTAAATTCCCTGAAAGATTTTCCTATGGAGCGCCCTACTTCCGGAAGTCTTTTTGCCCCGAAAATAAGCAGCACCACAAGCAGTATTACAATTATTTCACCAAATCCAAGATTCATTTTTCCTCCTGAAAAACCGTTTTAAGATTTATTCAAATACAAAGTCTGTGTCGGATAGGCAAATTCTATTCCTTCTTTTTTGAATGCCTCATAGATCTTAAGATTTATTTCTTCCTGCTTGGCCATATAAAGATTATAATCCTTGTTATTTATAATATAAACCGTCTCAAAATCAAGCGAAAAATCGCCGTATGAGGCGAAATTAGAACGGTCAAAACGTATATCTTCAATTTCTTCTATAATCTTCTGTATCATACCGCCGATTTTTTCCAGTTTTTCTTTGGGGGTATTATATGTAACACCAACTTTAAAAACAACCCGCCGGGTCGGCATACGCTTATAATTTCTTACTCTTGACGATGTAAGATCGGAATTGGAAAAGATAAGTTCTTCGCCGCTCAGGCTTCTTATTCTCGTGGTTTTTATGCCTATATTTTCCACTGTTCCCATATATTGATCAATTATTATAAAATCCCCGACCTCAAACGGTTTGTCAAACATTATTGAAAAATAAGAGAACAGATCTCCTAAAACCGCCTGCGCCGCAAGAGCTACCGCAATGCCTCCAATACCGAGCCCTGCGACTATCGCCGAAACTTCATATCCAAGATTGTCAAGGACAAGAACAATACCTATTCCCCACACAAGCAGTTTTATTACTATCATAAGCCCTTTTATATTTTTTACTTTTGTTTCATCTTCCTGAACCTGGACCCAGTAAGCCGTAATAAGAAAATTTATAAGTTTTGTCAGGAATCTCAATGCAAATACCGCAAACAAAAGAACAAAAATTACATTTATGGCATTATCAACCGAGGAAGAAAACTGCAGAAAACTCAAGCCCGCATATACCACACCAATATACATTAAAGGAATTATGCTTTTTTCCACGCCTTTCAGAAGAAACGTGTCGGTTATGGTCCCTCTTTTTTCGGCGTTTTTCCTCAGGAAAAAAAGAAATATTTTTTTCAGCCGGTTTAAAATTACAATACCCAGCACCACAATCAATACAGCCGACAAATACCCCTGGACTGAATTTCCAAAAAATGAAGTTTCCAGTGTTTTCTGTATCCATTCCCACATACCGCAGCCTCCAATTATTTAATGTATATGTAATATTACATCAAAAAACTTTTATTTCAAGGAAATATTAAAAAAATAGAAAAAATATCATATAACAGGGTTAAGCCAAACCTCAGCCGGAATATCCCATTCCGTTTTATGCGCGGCAGCGGCCGCCGTTTATCTTACCACCACAACCTTGCCTGTTTCCTGCACAGACTCATTTCCGGCGGCAGCGCTTATTCTGTATATATACACGCCTGACGCTGTTTTTTTTGAACTTCGGTTTCTGGTGTCCCAGTAAAATTTATTATATCCTTTAAATGACTGTATATTATTTTCCTGCCTTACGATCTCCCCTGAAACCGTCCATAATTTTATTGAAACCACCGCGTCCTTGGACAGCCAGTAGATAATATGCGTTTCTTCATCTGCAGGATGCGGAAAAGGCCCTTTGTCTATAAGCACAAGATCCGGCGGCGTAGGCGTTAAAGTAGGAGAAAATGTTGCTGTTGGTGTTATTGTCGGAGTTGCTGTGGCGCTGGATGTTATTGTTATACTCGGCGTAGCGGTATATGTCGGCGTAATGCTTGCCGTAACCGTCGGTGTCTTTGTATCCGTTGCGCTTTGAGTCAGTGTAATACTCGGTGTCGGGCTGTTCGTTCCGGTGGCTGTATATGTTAAAGTTATTGTTCCTGTCGGAGTTATACTCGGCGTATTGGTGGCGGTATATGTCCGGGTTACGCTCGGACTTGCTGTATGTGTCTGTGTTATTGAAGATGTTGCTGTTATCGTGGATGTAACAGTAAAACTCGGAGTATTTGTAAAAGTAGGCGTCATTGTTATGGTCCGCGTCGCGGTAAGCGTGGAAGTATCTGTCGGAGTAATTGTCGGCGTTGTTAAAAGTTCTTCCTGATTGATGCCGTAATAAGCCACCCAGGTAATGCTCTGCCCCGCCGGTATAAGCGTGCCGGGCGAAGTTTCATCTCCGCCTTCTCCGTCAGTAAACCACAGAACAACAGCACTGTCATTGTATTCTCCCACAAGCCCCGCCTCCGCGGTTGTCCACTGAGCCGCGCCGTTTACATCGTTCCAATCCGCGACTTCAAACATATCAGGCTCAGTCGCAGGCTCTCCGTACGGATTATTTTTTAAATATCCTCTTCCGACCAGATTGGGTGTGTCGGGCGGCGCAACGTCGTAATCCCACCAGTTTGCCGGTATATTATTTTCTGATTTTCTCCATACCGTATTGTTTGTAACTACTGAAAAACCATTATCAACCGAAATATTTGTGCCGTCGTGCCCCAGCACTTTTGTATCCCACTCCAGACGCAGGGCAAAATAACGGTCCGCGGAAGATATGTTTTCCGCGATAAACTTCATTTTCATCGTATCATCATCTGTTCCCGTTGCGGGATTAACCGCAAGGTGCCACTGTATTTCAAGATCAATAACCTCCAAAAATCTTTTTCTGCCTCTTATATAAGAACCGAAGTTTTCAAGACTCCCCAGTCTCTGCCCGTTTGCCGTATCATAAACATCAACCGGGTTATTGTCTATCTTCACCACCATTTTTGAAGTCCCCTGGGGTATATATCCTGCTCCTTCATAATTATACAGCAGTCTTCCGCTGGCAGGGGTATTTAACGCCGATGTCCCCATATCAAAAGCAAAATCATATCCATTCTGATCATCGGCATTTATGCCCAGATACTCATTCTGTATGCTCTGCAGAGCAGCGGCGTTTCCGGCAAAAAAACATATTAAAAAAATCAAAACCGCCGGTTTTTTCTTCATAACAGCCGCCTGTATGCATTTAAATACCATATTCTTTTATCCTGTAAAGCAGGGTTCTTCTTGATATTCCCAGTTCTTTTGCCGCTTTTGTTTTATTGCCGCGTGTTTTTTCCAGAGTTTCTTTTATCAGCTGAATCTCTTTTGCCGCTTTTTCATCTTTTGCTTTGTCAAAGAAAACCCCTCTGCCTTTTCCGTATTTAACACATTCAAAATTCATATGTTTTTCTGCCGTCTCACGCCTAATGATCATGTCATCTTCCATAACAAGAATTTTCTGGATCACATTTTCCAGTTCTCTTATATTGCCTTTCCACTTATGCTCTTTAAACATTTCAATTGTCCGGCTGTCTATTTTCTTGGGTTTTAATCCGTATTCCGCGGCATATTTTTTATTAAAATAATCCATAAATTTAACTATGTCATCCGTCCTGTCCCTTAGCGCCGGAAGTTCAACCGCCACTACGTTCAGCCGGAAATACAGGTCCTCTCTGAACAGTTTTTCTTCCACGGCTTTTTTCACATCCATATTTGTTGCCGCTATAATCCTCACATCTGTTTTTACGGGCGAAATGCCGCCAAGCCGGGTTATTTCTTTTTCCTGAATTACAGAAAGCAGTTTCGCCTGAAGTTCATAGGGCATTTCCCCTATTTCATCAAGAAAAATAGTGCCTTTATCCGCCAGTTCAAATTTCCCGGGCTTATCCACAACCGCTCCGGTAAACGCTCCTCTTTTATATCCAAAGAGTTCTGATTCCATAAGATTTTCCGGTATTGCGGAACAGTTCACCTTTATAAACGGCGCGTCTTTCTGCTGTCCCGGCGAATGCACCGCGCACGCCAAAAGCCCTTTCCCTGTTCCGGTTTCCCCGGTTATAAGTATATTTGCTTTTGTCCTCGCGACTCTCGGCAGAGATTCTTTTATTTTTTTTATTTCAGAATTTTCAGAATCAAAATATATATCAAATATTTCATCAGAAAACCCAAGTTCCTGTTCCTCCATTGTTTTTTCATCCAGTGCTTTTTTCACTACATTAACAAGTTCTTCTTCGTCAAAAGGTTTTGAAATAAAATCATATACCCCTTTTTTTACCGCTGCCACGGCGGTTTCAACCGTGCCATAGGCCGTAAGTACTATAAAAGGAAAGTTCCTGTCCTTTACTTTTTCAAAAAACTCCAGCCCGTTCATATGCGGCATATTAATATCAGATATCACAAGATCAATATTATTTTCATCCGTTATTTCAAGCGCCTCACGCCCGTCGCATGCTTCAAGAATATTGTCATAGCCGTTTTTTTTCAAAATACCCTTCAATACCCTGCGTATATTCCGTTCGTCATCAACCACAAGTATGGCGGACATTATGCTTTCCTCCTTTAAATCATTATATTATTTCACTTCGACAGCGGCAGAGTAATTACCACTTCCGTATAAGACCGGCTGTCGCTGCTAATCGTTATTGCGCCCTTATGCCCCTTAATTATTCTTTCTGAAATCGCAAGCCCCAATCCGGAGCCTTTCTGTTTTGTCGTGAAAAAAGGCTGTTTTATTCGCTGAGCTATGCCCTTTTCAACACCGGCGCCGTTATCTTTGAATTTTATAACCGCATTCATATCTTTTTTTTCCACGGTTATTTCGATTTTTCCGGCTCCTGACACCACTGCTGCGTCAGCGGAATTTTTCAGAACATTTATAAACACCTGCCTCATTTTATCGCTGTCTATTTCTGCTTCTATTTCATCTTTTTCATCAATAAAAAGCTCTATATTTTCCCAGATGCTGTCAAACATAACCATTTTCACCGTATCTTTCAGTATCCGGTTGACATTAACCCTGGATTTCTCTATGAATATTTTATCGGAAAAAACCCTCCACTGCTCCAGTATTTTTTTCAGCCGTTTTATTTCCTCTCTTATTATATCTATATTTTCTTTTTCCCGGCCGGTTTTTCCGTCAAGAAGCTGCGCCGCACCCCACAGAGCAGTAAGCGGATTGTTTATTTCGTGGGCCATCTGCCCAGCGACCCTTCCCATTCTTTTTATACTTTCCTCTTCTGTTTTTTTCTGATGCAGTATATGAGAACCCAGAAGCTCCGCTATTATTTTCGCGCCGTTTTCCAGGACGCGTATTTCCTCTTCCAGAAAAGATATGTCCGCGGTGTATTTTTTCCCCGCAAGAAGGCCGTGGACAGTCATACTCTGTGTAAGCGGTATCAGTATATCCGCGTTAAAAGCATCAAGATCTTTTATTTTTTTTGTTTCATACCTGATTACTGTTTTTGCCGTTATTTCCTGAAAATTTACCCTGTCAGGGCACATTTTTTCCTCTGTACACCACCATTTTACATAATGATCCCCGTCAATGACAAATATAAATATCTCCATTTCAAAACCTGTGTTCAGCAAAACCGCTGTTTTCCTTAATTTCGTATCCGCGGTTTCTTCCGCATCCTTTATTTTTATCATTTCCGCGTTTATTTTTTCAGAATCCGTAAGCATTCCTATTTTCAATGATATTTTCTGCATAAGTAAATATATCTTTTTCATATACAGAAGTATCGTGATAAAAATAATAAAAACAATGCCGTAAAAAGCAGGTATTTTATGAAGCAGGAGCTCCGCGGCCGCTATGATTATCGCGGTCATAACCGCGGCAAACAGGGAATATATAATGAAGTTTCTGAATATAAATCCGGTATTAAAGAGCCTGTGCCTGAAAACCGCGGTAAATATTATAAACGCATATACAGCGGCGGATATATTGCCCGTATAATGAAGCCCGTGCCATTCAAGCGAGCTTGTAAAATCAAGAATGCCTCCCCCCAAAAGCACAGAGAATGCTATTATAACATAGCCTATTTTTTCCCTTTCCATTTTATACTTTATTTTGCTGTGAAGTTTAACCAATATTATAAATGTTATTATATTGGCCGCCCCTTCAAATAAAAAATTTATTACCTTGCACGAATATGAATGAAAAGACGCATATATTTCCGCTGACATAAATGTCGCCGCCACATACATCGCCCCCAGAAAACCCGCACCCAGATAAATACCGCGCAGCACCCGCAGTTTTCCCTTCTTTATCCCGAAAAGAGCCATAATAAAATTGAGAACCGCGGCAGGAATGAACAGAACAACAACAAAATTTATCCTGTCAAATACCTCTATACCATAGCCTTTATACATCACCACACAGAAGTTCCAGGCTGCCAGAAGAAGACTGAGGCTGAAAAATGATATATTTACGCGGTTTCTGCTTTTAATAAGCGCTATTATTCCCAAAAGCGAATTAAAAACAACTGTCATCATAATAAATTCAAAAATCACGGTCAAAGCCCCTTTATTGCTTTATTTAAATTATTCTATCATTGCCGGAGATATTAGGCAATTTTTAAATAAAACAGAAAAAACATAGGAAATTGGGCTTTAAGCTTTTGATTTCTTGAATTTCGGGAAAGGCAGTTCAACATTTTGAGTTCCAAAAAAAAACTTTTACGCTCATATTCACCGGACTTTTATTCTGACAGCCGCGCCCTTCATATTAAACCAATCAACTGCCGCGGACTAATCTGCGGTTTCTTTTCCCTGTTTCCCCTGTTCCGGACATTAAGCTATAAGCTTTGAATTATTATCCGCCGAGAATCCGAGCCTCTGAACATTCTGTTGTCTTTTTTCCATTTACTCCGTGTCTTCGCCCTTCATCAGACTTTCCTCATAATGATGTTTGATAGTTGTAGCCTCTACCATATACACAATATCTTCGGCAATATTCTGAACATGATCGGCCATTCTTTCTATATGTTTGGCGGTAAGTATAAGTCTCAGCCCTCTTTTTATATTATTGTTGTCTTCCAGCATATAAGAAAGTATTTCCCTGAAATTCTGCACGTACAATCTGTCAACTTCCTCATCCTGCTCAACGATCTTTCTCGCCAGTTTTGAATCCCTGTCAACCAGCGCAAGCATCGTGTCCTTAAGCATGCTTCGCGTTATATCCGCCATCTGCGGAATATCAATAAGCGGTTTCAGCTGCGGATGCTTTGCCAGGTATTTGGACGCGCTTGCAACATTTATGCAAAGATCCCCTATCCTTTCAAGATCAGAGTTTATTTTCTGCACCGATGTTATAAACCTCAGATCCACGGCAACAGGCTGGCGCTTGGCTAAAAGCTCAAGACACTGCTTGTCTATAACAATTTCAAGCAGGTCTATCGCGTCATCGCTGCCGAGAACCTCTTCCGCCAGTTCGCCGTTCCTGTCAACCAGCGATTTTATGGATTTTATTATGGCCTCATCCACAAGTGTCTGCATTTTCAGTATGTTTTTTTTAAGCTCTTTCAGTTCATCGTCAAAATGTCTTTCCATCATGATACTGCCTCCTGTAAAATTATCCGAATCTTCCTGTTATATAATCTTCCGTCATCTTTTTTTCCGGGCTTGTAAACATTTTGGATGTTTTATCAAACTCAATAAGGTCGCCCATCAGAAAAAACGCGGTTTTGTCCGCGACCCTTGCCGCCTGCTGCATATTGTGGGTTACAATTATTATCGTGTACTCTTCCTTAAGCTGCTGTATCAGTTCTTCGATTTTTGCCGTTGAAATCGGATCCAAAGACGCCGTCGGCTCATCCATCAGCAGTATATCCGGCCTTATAACAAGCGCCCTGGCTATACACAAACGCTGCTGCTGCCCGCCTGACAGGTCAAAAGCGCTTTTATTAAGGTCATCCTTTACCTCTTCCCACAGACCCGCCTCGCGTATCCCTGCTTCCACTTTTTCTTTTAATTCGTCAGTCCCGGAAAACATTCTGTTTATTCTCAATCCATAAGCAATATTATCAAAAATTGACTTCGGAAAAGGATTTGGTTTCTGAAAAACCATTCCTATATTTCTTCTTAATGTTATTATGTCCATTTCCTTGTCATATATGTTTTTCCCTTTATATTCCATAATGCCGCTTACCTTTGTTCCTTCTATCAGATCATTCATTCTGTTCATTGATCTCAAAAACGTTGACTTCCCGCACCCTGACGGGCCGATTATCGCGGTTACTTTTTTCTCGGGAATTTCAATATCAACATCTTTCAAAGCGTGCATGCCGGTATAATAAAAGTTAAAACCCTCAGTCCTTATTGCCGCGGTGTTTTCTGTTTTCATTTTTACCATTTTCTGTTTCTCCTTGATTTTATTCTTATATATATTGCCGCGGAATTTATGAGCAGCACAAGTATAAGCAGAACAAGAGCCGTGCCATACGCTATTTCCAGCTGTTTTGCGTGCGTCCCCTCGGTCATAAGCGCATAAATATGATACGGCAGGGCCATTACTTCTGAAAAAACAGAATCCGGGAGCCGCACAGTGAAAAAAGTCGCCGCAGTAAGAAGTATCGGCGCTGTTTCCCCCGCGGCCCGGCCTATGCTCAGTATAATACCCGTAAGTATACCTGATATGGAATTGGGCAGTATTATTTTTACCATTGTTTCCCATCTTGTGGCTCCAAGAGCAAGGGACGCTTCCTTGAAAGCCGGAGGCACGGTCAAAAGCGCCTCTTCAGAGGTTCTTATTATGGTAGGCAGAACCAGTATTCCCAGAACAATGGCTCCGGAAAGAACCGATACTCCAAAACCCATAAACTTAACAAGAAACGCAAAACCAAACAATCCGAACACAACCGACGGCACACCCGCAAGAGAATTTATTCCTATTCTCAGGAACCTCACCATACGCGGGTTGTTTGAATACTCCGTAAGCCACACTGCCGTGAAAACACCAAGAGGCAGAGAAAAAAGAATGGCTCCTGTAGAAAGCAGAAATGTACCCACAATCGCGGGAAATATTCCTCCCTCAGACATTCCATTTCGCGGAAATGCGGTAAAAAATTCCCAGTTTAAAACACGAAAACCTTTTAAAAATATAAATCCTATCAGGACACCCAATGAAATAATTACTATAAGCAGGCATAATTTCAGAAATATGAAACCTGCCTCCTGCTCCCATTCCTTGCGGGTCATTGTCTGTATTTTTTCAAAATACTTTTTGTGATTCATAGTCTTCCTTTCCTTATCCTTTCAGCGGTAATATTGAATACTATATTTATAAAAAAGAGTACAAAACCTATCGCAAAAAGAGCATGATAATGAATGCTGCCCACCACAGCTTCACCCATTTCTCCGGCTATTGTGGCTGTCATGGGCCTCATCGGCGAAAAAAGTGATTCAGGGATCCCCCGCGCCCCTCCGGCAACCATAAGCACCGTCATTGTCTCTCCTATTGCCCTGGATACGCCCAGTATTACCGCGGTAAATATGCCTGATTTTGCCGAGGGAAGAGTAACTTTTGTTATTGTCTCCCATATATTGCCGCCAAGAGCATATGAAGCGTGGCGCAGCTCTTTCGGAACAGAAGTTATCGCGTCTTCGGTTATACTCGCTATTGTCGGCACCGCCATAAGGCCAAGTATAATCGCGGCAGTAAATCCGGTAAGCCCTGTGGGAAGATTAAGCACTTTCTGAACAAGCGGAGACACAAAAACTATGCCGAAAAAACCAAAAACAACCGACGGTATTCCCGCGAGTATTTCCATTATCGGTTTTATGGTTTCCCTCACAGCGGGCCTTGCAAGCTCCGCGACATATACGGCGGAAGCCACGCCCAGCGGCACCGCGAAAACTATGGCCCCTATGGTAACATACGCGGAAGAAAGTATAAGGGGAAGTATCCCAAAATACGGCGGTTCAAAAGTGGGCCTCCACTCATCCCCCAGTATAAGCTCTATTACGCCGACTTCCCTGAAAGCCGGAAAACCGGTAAGGATAAGCGTAAGCGCTATCCCCAAAAGAAAAAGCAGCGAAACAGAAGCTATTCCCGGGAGGACCTTCTCTATAAAATTCTTTCTCATTCCTTTATGCTTTGCCATATTTTAAAACCCTTCTTTTTTTATTTTATATATAAATGATACTTTTTACCCGTTAAAAAAGGGTTAAAGAAATGTTAATTTTTGATTAATTCCATCCATATAAAAAAAAGACGCGGCAGGTGATGCCTGCCGCGCCAAGTATGAAATGAGGGCAACACGTTTCATACTTTATAAGATTATTTTACAGCTGTATAACCTACTTCTTTTACTATTTTCTGTCCCTGGCTGCTCATAATAAAGTCCACAAACTTCCCGGCAAGCCCGGAAGGTTCTCCGTCTGTATAAAGATTTAGGCCTCTTGCAAGCTTATAAGTTCCGCTTCCCACAGAGGAATCGCTGGGCATAACGCCGTTCAGCGGAAGAACCTTCAAAGCATCAGAAACAAAGGCAAGGCCCACATAACCGATCGCGCCGGATGTATTCTTTACATTTTCGGCAACCTCCCTGTTTGATACGGTCATAACAGCGTCTGTTCTGAGTTTTTCCTTTCCAAGAACTATTCCGTTAAAAACCGCGAATGTGCCGGAAGAGGAGTCTCTTGACATACATACAATAGCATCGTCTTTTCCGCCGAGTTCTTTCCAGTTTTTAACTTCCCCGCTGTATATCTTTTTCAGCTGTGCAACCGTAATCGCCTTTATGGGGTTTGAAGGATGCACAACAACTGCCATGCCGTCCCTGGCAATAACTGTCCCGACAACATTTACGCCTTTTTTCTTTGCGCTGAGAATTTCTTTTTCTTTTATGTCTCTTGAAGCCATGCCGATATCAACCGTGCCGTCCATAATCGCGGCAATTCCCACGCCTGACCCGCCTCCGCGCACGGATACTTCAATATCGGGATTTGCATTCATAAAAACTTCCGCTGCCTTCTGAACAATAGGAAGAACAGTTGTTGAACCCTGTGTTGAAATCTTATTTTCATCTTTTTTGTTCCACGGCCATTCCCACGCCATTACAGCGCCTGAAACAAGCATTGAAAAAACAGCCAGTAAAACCGTAATTTTGGTGAATTTTTTCATTTTTTTTACTCCTTTTTTTTTTTTAGTGCTTATTACCAGCCGTATTTAACCTGCGCTGTCCATTTGTTGCTGTGCTTGCTTTCCGCATAACCGCCGAACTGCGGCTGATCCAGCTGATAATTAAGCTGCAAAAGCACCTTGCTGTTAACCTTGTAATTCATTCCCAGTATATAGGTGTTCATCTCGTCATTTGATGTTTTTGTATCCGGGTTCCAGTTGTCCCATCTTGCCACAAGCTCCAGAACATCAGTTGCCTTCATGCTCAAAAATGTCATAAAACCTTCTGATGTTTTTCCGCTGCTGTGATCCTCTTTTACAACATACTCAACAAGAGCCGTAAGCGGGCCTGTTGCGTACTGTACAAAAACATCCGTGGCTGCCACGGTTTCAGCCGGGGCGCCGTGCGCATTTACATTCTGCGTGATGTAAGAACCTTTTACCATAAGCCCCGCAGCCGGCACAAGAGTAAGAGTCGCTCCATACTGCTTTTCCACGTTGCTTTCAACCTTTTTATAACCCGTGCCGTTGTAGGCTGACAGGGTGTATTCGCCAAATCCGCCGGGCAGAGCGCCGAGGACAGACATCCCAAGATCCGCGGATGAGAGTACTTTATTCTTGTCGCTTATTGTCTTCTCTATTGTCGGATATTTCCACAGTTCCATTGTTCCGAAATAAACACTGTGCATTCCAAGGCGCAGTTTCGCGTTATAATCGGACATAACCGGTATATTTGAAAAATCAACATATCCGTTTTTTACCCATAAACCAAAATCAATGCCGTTTTGGGCTCCGCCTTTGTTCGGAATATCCAGCGTAAGACCCGCGGCATATCCCGTTTCTTTATCCGCGAATTTCCAGCGCATATACGTCCTGTTGATGCCCAATCCGCTTTTCGCGACATCATCCATACCCTTTACCTGATGCTGATAAGTCAGCCACTGATAACCGTAAAATTTTGTTGTGAGCTTTGCGGATGCCGAAGCTGAGAAAATACTCATAAAAACAACCGCTGAAAATAAAACTAAAAATAATCTTTTCATTTGTTCCTCCTTTTTTTGTTTAAAAACCTTTTTATTCTCCTGCCTGCCGGATTGTTTTTTTTTTGTCTCACCTCCGTTTTATTTTTTTATTTTAACACCTGCTTTTTATTTTTCGCGCATCCTCTTTGTTTCACACTTAATAATACAAATCCCCGATTAATTGTCTATAAGCGTTCCGTTAATTTTTTGTTAATCTTTATTCTTCTCAAGGCTTTCTGCTTCAGCTGCCGCACCTTCTCCCTGCTTATATTCATCTCCTCCGCTATTTCTTTCAGGGTTTTCATCTGCCTGTAATGCCTGTAGAGCACCTCTTTTTCATCATCCGGTATACAGGAATATATTTGCGGCGGTCCGGTTTCCGGTTCCCTCTCAGGCTCATAATCTTCCCCGTTTGGCCGGTACTCAATCTCTTCATTTTCGCCGATATCCATATCCAGTGTTTTAATTTTATTTTCCCTGCGCAGATAATCCAGAATTCTTCCCTTTATAAAATAAACGGAATAGGTTGAAAATTTCGCTCCTTTGCTTTCATCAAATTTTTCAAGAGCATTAAGCATCCCCATTATTCCTTCCTGAACAAGATCCTCATACGCGGCGCCGTAGCGGCCGTATCTCCCCGCAATACTTTTTATGAGACCCATATTTTCCCTGATTATTTTTTCTCTGTTCATAAACACGTCCTGTTTTTTACAGAGTTTACCCGCGGCGTGTTAACAGAAGGTTTTTACGGAGTTAAATTAGAGTTAATTTTCAAACAGCTAAAAAGGAAGGTGCACCGTGAACCTGGTGCCTTTGCCAATAGCGCTTTCAATATCAATCTCACCGTTGTGTATAAGCACGATATGCTTTACTATTGAAAGCCCCAGCCCGGTTCCCCCGAGTTTTCTGGAGCGCGACTTGTCAACAACATAAAACCTTTCAAAAAGCCTAAGAACATGCTGCTCCGGTATGCCTATTCCCGTATCTTCAACATCTATTTTGACGCCTGTTTTTTCCGGAGTCACGCTGACGCTTACGCTTCCTTTTTCCGTGTATTTCATCGCATTGTCAATAAGGTTTACCAGCATCTGCTCAAGCCGGAACTCATCTCCCGTGATTTTCGGGAGATTGTCCGATATATAAATTTTCATATCAAGACCCTTGTCCGACATTTTCTGGTCAAACATCCGCACCGTATTTGAAACAAGCTCCTCAATATTCAGGGGGGCAAAATCGGAGATTTCCTTTTTTCTTTCAATTTTGGAAAGTATAAGCAGATCCTCAACTATACGTATAAGCCTTTCGGTGTGCCTCTTTATTATTTCAATATACCTGAGATTGTCCTCATTTTTTACCTCTGTTTCAAGCGTCTCGGAAAATCCCTTTATTGCCGTAAGCGGGGTTTTAAGCTCGTGGGATACATTGGCGACAAAGTCTTTTTTCATGTCCTCAAACTCCTTTATTCCGGTAATATCATACATAATAATGACATTTTCATCGGTTGTTTCAAGATGATTTATGCTGCACAAATATGACCTGCCGTTTATTTCCAGCTTGTCCGCAATACTCGCTTTTTCTTTTCCTGCTTTTTCAATAAGCTCATTAAACCTCGGAGATACCATGCATTCCCAGTAAAAACGGCCCTCCAAAGGATTTAAATTATTTTTTGTTCCCGCGATTTTTTCAAAACTGTCATTGGATATTTTTATTCTGCCTTTATTGTCAACAACCAAAAGCCCTTCTTTGATTGACTCTATTATTGTTTTTAATTCTTCTCCCCTGACTGTTATCTCGGAAAAAAGTTTTTTGATTTCATTCTTCATAAAATTAAAACTTTCCGCCATTTCCTGAAACTCATCTCCTGTTTCTATCCTCAAATTTACGTCAAAATCTTTTCCTGCTATTTTTTCCGCGGCTTTGCCCAGCTGTTTCACCGGATTTAAAAAACGTCTTGCCAGAAAATAAGCGGCCGCAAGGGACAGAATAAGCATCAGCAGGGTTATTTTTATTATTTCTCCGCGAAGCTCCTTCAAAAGCGCGTCTATTTCCGACATAAAATGGCTGAGCCGCAGCACTCCCTTTATTTCATCTCCGGACAGTATCGGCATTGCTGAATAAAGCATATTTTCCTTTACGGTTCTGCTGAAACGCATTGCCCTGCCGCCCGTCTGTCCTGCGTTCTTTCCTTCAAGCACTTCTTTTATTTCCGGACGGCGCGAATGATTGTCCATCTCGCGGGGTATGGCCTGCGAATCAGCCATGACCCTTCCGTCCGCGGCTATAACAGTAATTCTGATTCCTGTTTTTTCCCCGAGCTCCTTTACAATTTCATTCAGTTCTTTTTCCTTTCCCTCCGCAAATTCACCGTAAATCCGGCTCTCCACAACTTCTGCCACATTTTCAAGCCGTTTTATCTTTTCTTCAATATAATTTGTCTTTATAATCCGGAAAGTAAAAGATACAATAAGCACGGAAAGCATAACCGTAATTAAAAAATAACCCGCAAGTATTTTGGAGAATATATTTATCTTCATTCTTCTATTTTATAACCTACCCCTCTTACATTTATTATTGTTTTTCCGGCGCTGCCGAGCTTTTCCCTTAAATGTTTTATATGTACATCTATGGTCCTGTCAACCACAACTTTCTCGTTGCCCCAGAGTATATCAAGAATCTGTTCTCTCGCAAAAACTCTGCCCGGCTTGTCAATAAATATGCGCAGTATTCTGAATTCCGTCGCCGTCAGCTCGACATAACGGTCTTTTACGCTTACTCTGTGCCTGCGGATATCTATTTTTATGTCTTTGAATTTTATATGCTCTTCTTCGGTATTTTTTCCCGGCCTTCTTAAAACTGCCTTTACCCTTGCCGAAAGTTCCCGTGGAGAAAAAGGCTTTGTAACATAATCATCCGCACCCAGTTCAAGCCCGAGCACCTTGTCCGTTTCATCGGACTTTGCTGTCAGAAGTATGATCGGAATGTTTTTGTTAATATCATTGTTTTTTATGATGCGGCACACTTCCATTCCATCCATTTCCGGCATCATAACATCCAGTATTACAAGCTCCGGAGAGGACTTTTCCATATATTTAAGAAGACTCTTTCCGTTTGAAAACTCTTTAACTTTATAGCCTGCTTTTTTAAGATTGACGGCAACAAGCTCTCTTATATCTTCTTCATCATCAACAATTGCGATAAGCTTTTCCATATACCGCTCCTGATGCGTTTATTTTAATCCTGTATAATAACATTAATACCATACCCGTGTTAATTTTCTGTTAATTAATGACCTTTATCTGATCCGGGGATTTTACTATTATCTCAACTCTGCCTTTGTACAGCTTTATTCTCCCCTCGGCTTTTACTGTTTCCCCCGAATAAATCCGGTCCGGCTCATCGGGAAATCTTTTATAATCACTTGCAAAAACAACCAGTGTAAGATGATTCATATAATCCTTATGAAAATTCAGGAAACATACTTTTCCTGAATTATACGCTGAAACTATTTTTCCTTTTACTTCCACATATTCCCCTATATGTCCGGCGGCATTTTTCCAGTCTATTATTTTTTTATCTTTTTTAAACACAGTTTTTGTCCGCTCTTGACCCGCTTTTTTTTCCGCCGCATAACCGGAAAAATTATAAGGCTCCGGTTCCGCGCTTTTTTTCTGCAGAGGCTTTACTATCCATACATTGGCGCAAAAAAGCAGAATAACACCCGACAGTGTAACCGCCCCGATCCTTGCAAGAAACTCCTTTGTTGACAGCTGCTTCATTCTTTCACCTGCCCTCCCTGCCTGAACTGCCAGATTCCTTTCCTGAACTTCCGCGCAACCTGTTCCAGCACCAGAAAATCTTTAACTCTTATACAATCGGTATTTTCATAAACAAAAGCATATCCCTTTTTCACAAGCTCCGCGTTTATCATTACATCATCCGCGTAAATATAAGCAAGAAGCCTTCCGTATTTGTCATTTACATCATCTTTATGGTATTCAATCCTCACGGTTTTATTTTCAATTCTTGATTTAAGATAGTCGGCTGCTTCACGCGCATAAGCCTGAACCGGTGTATCGGGGTGATGAAGCTCCGGAGTATCTATTCCTTTAAGCCTTACGGTTCTGTTTCCCTTTCTAATTTTCACTGTATCCCCGTCTATTACTTTAAGCACCTTTGTCTCAAAACTTATAAATTTATTTTTTTCAATATTATGCCTTATAATCAATCCGGCCCCGTAAATTATAACCGCAAGCGATGCCGTTATAACCGCCCAAGCCGCAAAAAAACCTGCTTTTTTCATTTATTCTCCTCCCTCATCCCCGCGGATGAAATTTTTTATGAATCTTTTTGAGCCCTGTCCTGTCAACATGGGTGTATATCTGCGTTGTTGATATATCCGCGTGTCCCAGCATTTCCTGAACGCTCCGCAGATCGGCTCCGCCTCCTAAAAGATGCGTGGCAAATGAATGCCTGAATATATGCGGATACACATTTTTTTTTATCCCGCATTTCGCGGCATATTTTTTTATCGTCTTCCATATGCCCATGCGCGTAAATCTGTCCCCTCTTCTTGTTATAAAAAGCGAAGGATCAAATTTTTTGGCGAATTCCTTCCTTATCAGAAGATAATCACTCAGCGTTTCAACCATAAAATCACCCACCGGCACGATTCTTTCTTTTGAACCTTTTCCAAAACATCTTACGGTTTTATTCTCCAGATCCACGTCCGTTATTTCCATATTTACAAGCTCCGTCACCCTCACTCCCGCGGAATATAAAAGCTCAAGAATAGCAGCATCCCTTACGCCTTCTTTTTTTGACTTGTCAGGAGCGGAAAGCATCATTGCTATATCCGCCCCCATAAGAACATCGGGCATTTTTTTCGCGGTCTTGAATGAATCTATTCTTTCAAAAGGGCTTATGTCAATTTTTTCCGACCTGACCAGAAATTTCATATAATTTTTAACCGACGCGATTATTCTTGCCACTGATACCGGAGAATAATTTCTGCCCTTTAAATCAAAAACAAAGTCCACATACGTTTCCTCATCAATATTATCAATATCCCGGATTTCAAGAAACTCACAGAATATTTTTATATCGTGCTTATAAGCTTCTATTGTATTTTTTGACAGCCCTTTTTCAAAGAGTATAAAATTCAGGTAGGACTCTGTTTCTTTTTTAAAAATATCCGTTCCCGTCATTTTTTTCTCCGATCGTCCCCAAGCGCCGCAACCGCTTTTTTTATCCGCGGTTTAATGCCTTTTTCTTTCTGTATATCTTTTATACTGTCGGTTCCTTTAATAAATACGGCGCCTGCAGGCTTGATGCCGTTTGTTTTATACAGCGCTGTTATTTCTCTTTTTGCCGGCATAAAATCACCGGGATTCCGGCCGCCCGCAAGCAGAATAATTATACCTCTTTTTTCCGCTGTTTTAAATTTTTTTCTTTTGATGTTCCTTTCCCATACAGGCTGATTTCTGTCAATAAACGCTTTGAACTGGGACGGCACTCCCGAAAAATAAACCGGGGATACAACGATAAACTTTGAAGCTTTTTTTATTTTATTGATTATTTCTTGAGCGTCGTCTTTTCTAAAGCACGTAAAAGTTTCCCTGCATTTCCCGCACGCAATGCAGGGATTGATTTTTTTTGATGTTATATCGCATATATGCGCGGTTTTTTCTCCGGCAGCCGCGGCGGCATATTCCGCAATTTTCTTTGTATGCGAATTTTTTCTGGGGCTTGCTGTTATAATAAGCAGTTCAGGCATTGGGGCCTTTTATAAAATCTTCCATATATGATCTAAGAATTTCAGCAACTGCCCATGCGTGCGATACCCTTCCCCGCGCCGTATAAGGGAAATTGCCGTCAAACATCTCTGAAACAGTTGAAAGCCCTGCTGTTTTAAGATGTTCAAAAAGAGGTTCATATACAGTTTCAATAAAATCAAGGCTGTCTTTTCCTCTTCCGTAAGTTTTAAGATAGGCGGTCACAAAATGCCCGACACTCCAGGCCCATACCGTTCCCTGATGCGCGGCGCGGTCCCTTGACGCCTGGTTGCCGTCATATTTCGTTTTAAAGTTTACATTCATATTTGAAAGTGTTCTTAATCCAAATGATGTATAAAGCTCCTTGATAATTGTATTCATTATTTTTGTTTTCTTTTCCGAATCCTCTATAAGCGGATAAGGAAGACTTATCGCAAACACCTGATTTGACCTTACCGCATCGTCATAATAGCCCGAATCAATATAATCATAAAGATAACCGCCCTCTTCATTCCAGAATTCCCTGTTAAAATTTTCATATATCAGATCCCCGAGCTCTTTGTATTCCATAGCTTTTTCCTTCATATTATTTTTCTCGTTTATCATCTGCATTGTTCTGACAGCGTTGTACCACAGCGCGTTTATCTCCACAGGTTTTCCCTGCCTGGGAGTTACGGGCTGTCCGTTTACTTTGGTGTCCATCCATGTAAGCTGCGTCCCGGAAATTCCCGCGTATAAGAGTCCGTCCGTATCTTTATGAATTCCGTAATCAGCGCCGGTGATATGTTTATGCATTATCCATTCAATCTTTTCAAGAAACGCCGTATCTTTTCCCACGACAGCATAATCGCCTGTATATTTCAGATAACTGTTTAATGCGTAAAAAAACCATAACGTAGTATCAACAGAATCATATTTAATTTCATTTTTATCCATTGTCATATTAAGCGGCAAAAGACCGTTTCTTTCAAAATCAACTGCATTTACCAGAATTTCTCTTGCTTCTTCATATTTTTGCAGCACAAGAAAGAGCCCGGGCAGTGACGCAAATGTATCGCGGAACCAGATGTAATGGGGCCAGGGATAACCGGCCACAACATAAGGTTTTTTTTCGCTGTCTCTTACCACAAATGACTCGGCCGCGGATATAAGCTGCTGTACGGACATTCTGTAATCTTCGTCCGCCACACATGCGCCTGTTTCCTGGCATATCTGGTGAACTTTCCATATCTGAGAGTTATATCTGGTTTTAAAAGCATTTACATCCACATTTTCAAGGTCTTCGGTGGAAAACACCAGGGAATGGGGCGAATTATATTCAAGAGAAAATTCTATGGTTCCTATATTGTAAAGGTCCTCTACCGCGTCAAATCCGGACTGATCCTCTTTTATATAAAAGAAATCCCTGTACCACATACCTTCCATTTTTAAGTTTCCTTTTTGAGGATTATATATATAAGCCGGCGGCAGGTTCATATACGCATGCACTTTTATTTTTTCATCACTGATTTTTTCAACATCCGGGTCAAATATCGGCATTTCCTTTACAAGATGGTCGGCTTCCCTGAAAGCAATAAGCGGCCTTACTCTGAGTTTGATCTTTGACTCCGGAGTGAGCACGGTATAAGTTACAATGGTAGTATTTGAGTCCTTCATCATTGAAATATCTTTTTTCAGCCTTATATTGTCTATAAGATATAAAAACGTGACAACATCATCCTTCAGGCTGAAATTTTCCAGCAGTGCATAACCTTTCGGAAATACGGTTTTTTTGTACTTATGTGTTGATATATGGTATATATTGCCGGCTGTTTCTATTTCCTCGTCGCAGTTCGGAAAAAGAACTATCCTGTTGTCTATACCCGGAAATTTCGCCACAAGCATGCCGTGATGCTTTCTGGTATTTGTCATTAAGATGGTTGATGAAGCATAACTCCCGTTTTCATTTGTAATTATCCACTCTTTTTCAGAAGCTATCCTGAAATCATTGCATATGTGCCTGCCGAAAGAAATCACTTTTCCTACCCCGCTGTTTAAATTTTATTCAGCTTTTTTATTATTCCCACTCTATTGTTCCCGGCGGTTTGTTTGAAATATCAAATACCACACGGTTGATGCCTTTTACCTCATTTATTATTCTTGAACTTAAAATATTCAGAAGTTCATACGGCAGCTTAACCCACTCCGCCGTCATTGCGTCCTTTGAATTAACCGCTCTGACAGCCAGCGCGTTTTCATAGGTTCTTTTATCGCCCATTACCCCCACGGTTTTCACGGGCAGAAGAACACCGAATGTCTGCCATATTTTATGATAAAGTCCGGCTTTTTTGATTTCTTCAACTATTATATCATCAGCTCTGCGCAGTACGTCAAGTTTTTCTTTTGTAATATCACCAAGCACTCTTACCGCAAGACCCGGCCCGGGAAAAGGCTGCCTCATCAAAACATGTTCGGGCAGCCCCATTGTTCTGCCGATCTTTCTTACCTCGTCTTTAAAAAGATATTTCAGCGGTTCAATCAGTTTCAGCTTCATTTTAGCCGGCAGCCCGCCCACATTATGATGTGATTTTATTGTTACCGAAGGCCCTTTAACCGAAACACTTTCTATCATGTCTGGATATATGGTTCCCTGCGCCAGAAAATCATATTTTCCCAGTTTTTTCACTTCCTTGTCAAATACCTCTATAAAATAATTTCCTATAATCTTTCTTTTCTTTTCAGGATCAGAAACCCCTTTAAGTTTTTTTAAAAATGCGGCCTCTTCATCAACATATCTCACCGGCATTTTCAGTTCTTTAAACATTTTTATGACCTTTTTTTCCTCTTTAAGCCTGAGAACACCGTTGTTTACAAATACACTGGTAAGCTGCCGGCCTATGGCTTTATATATAAGAGCGGCGGCAACCGTTGAGTCAACTCCTCCCGAAACACCGCATATAACTTTTTTATCTCCTGCTTCCTCTCTTATTTCCCTTACTGTTCTTTCAATATATGCCTCAGCTGTCCAATTTCTTCTTGCGCCGCATATCGCAATAAAATTTCTCAAAACAGCCCGTCCGCTTTTTGTATGCACAACCTCCGGATGAAACTGAACGCCGTAAACATTATATTTTTCACCGAATATCGCCGCGTACTTTGAGTTTGAGGTTGATGCTATAACAGAGAAATTCTTCGGCAGTGAAGCCATTTTGTCTCCGTGGCTCATCCACACTGTCTGCTGTTTTGTTATCCCTTTAAAAATAGCGTTTTCCTGTATGTTCAGCCGCGCAAAACCATATTCTCTGTGGTCCGCGGCTTTTATTCTGCCTTTGTATTTTCTGCAAATAACCTGCAGCCCGTAGCATATGCCCAAAACAGGCACGCCGAGCTCAAATATCCTCATATCCGGCAGGGGCGGTTTTTTATCGTATATGCTTGAAGGGCCGCCTGAAAGAATTATTCCCGCGGGAGCCAGTTTTTTTATTTCTTCAATTTTCATATTAAAAGGATGCACTTCCGAGTACACTTTCAGGTCCCTTATGCGCCGCGCTATAAGCTGTGTGTACTGTGATCCGAAATCAAGGACAAGTATAATATCGTTTTTTTTCATTTTTTTTTCCTTTTCTTTTTTTTACTTACTGCACCCTGTAATTCGGCGCTTCATTTGTTATTGCTATATCATGCGGATGGCTTTCTTTCAGCCCCGCGCCGGTTATCTGAATAAATTTCGCCCGGGTCTTCAGTTCTTTGATATTCTTTACCCCGCAGTACCCCATGCCTGAGCGCAGTCCTCCCATCAGCTGATGCACCGTAAGAGACAGGGTCCCTCTGAAAGGAACTCTTCCCTCAATTCCTTCGGGAACAAGTTTTTCTTCTTCTTCTTCCCACTGAAAATACCTTTCTCTGCCGCCTCTTTTTTTCATTGCGGCAAGCGAACCCATGCCTCGGTGTACCTTAAACTGCCTGCCTTCAAGAAGCACTGTTTCACCCGGAGATTCCTGGGTCCCTGCCAGGAGCCCTCCAAGCATAACCGAATCAGCGCCGGATGCTATGGCTTTTACCACATCACCGCTGTATTTTATCCCTCCATCCGCTATTACGGGTATATTATTTTTCCGCGCGACTTTTACGCAGTCCATTATCGCCGTTACCTGCGGCACGCCTATACCCGCTATTATTCTTGTGGTGCATATCGACCCCGGCCCTATTCCGACCTTTATCGCGTCAACCCCGGCTCTTATAAGTTCTTTTGCCGCCTCGTATGTTGCTATATTTCCCGCGATAACGTCAATTCCGCCGAACCTTCTTTTTATTTCTTTTACTGCTTTAGCCACATTATCCGAATGCCCGTGCGCCGTATCAATCACAAACGCGTCAACTCCCGCGTCAGCCAGCATTACCGCCCTTTCAATAAAATCACCGGACGGGCCTATTGCGGCAGCGGTGCGCAGTCTGCCGTATTTGTCCTTTGTCGCGTTCGGGAACTTCAGCTTTTTTTCTATGTCTTTTATTGTAATGAGCCCTCTCAGCTCAAAATTTTTATTCACCACAGGAAGCTTTTCTATTCTGCTTTTATGCAGAATTTCCTGTGCTTTGGAAATATTAATCCCGGTTTTTGCCGTAATAAGCCGGTCTTTCGGCGTCATTAATTCTTTTACTTTCTGTTTCTTGTTCTTGACAAATCTTAAGTCGCGGTTCGTTAATATCCCCACAAGTTTTTTGCCTTTTGTTATGGGAAAGCCGGATATTTTATGATGCGTCATGGCTTCCACCGCCTGCATAACCGTAGCTTCAGGATCAAGCGTATATGGATCTTTGATCATACCGCTTTCGGATCTTTTTACTTTGTCAACTTCCGAGGCCTGTTCTTCTATTGTCAGGTTTTTATGAATTACGCCTATCCCGCCCACCTGCGCCATTGCAATCGCCATTTTTGCTTCCGTAACCGAATCCATGGCCGCGGAGACAACAGGTATATTCAGGCTTATTCCTGCTGATAATTTTGTTTTTGTATCAGCATCTTTCGGAAGCACCCCTGATTTTTGCGGCACAAGAAGTACGTCGTCAAATGTCAGGCCCTGTTTTATTACTTTATTTGAAGTTGATGCGGATTTTTTCATCATGGATTTTTTTCTCCTTTCTATTTAAAATATCACATTTTATTTTTATAGTCAAATTGTTTTAATTTTTTTCTCAGATACTTTATTACCGCATGATGAAACCTGTTGTTTTTGTTGATTTTGTGGAAAATCTATTAAATAACTATAAAATATAGCTTAATCCGGATATGTTTTCCACAATTTTCCCACATTCTTTATTTCGTAAAATACCTTTTAAAATAAAGGCTTTTTCAGAACAGTACCCTTTTTTAAACATAAATTTACCGATTTTCACGTGTTTTTGGAAGTTTTAATGAATTGACGTAAGTATCCAGAGCCATATTGATATTGAAAACAAAGACAACACGGTTGTAACTGTTATTGCTGATGAAGTAAGATGGTAATCCCCTTTATATTTTTTCACAAGCACGTATGACGAAAGCGCTGTCGGAAAAGTAAAAGTAAGAACCGCAATATTAAAATCAACAGGATCTGTTATTACTATAATATATTTAAACATCAGAAAGCTCATTAAAGGAAGAAGCATAAGTTTTATCAGCGATATAAAAATAAGATTAAATCTGTCGTTTTTTATTGATTCTATTTTCAGGCCGCTTCCCACTGTTATAAGCATAAGAGGCGCGCCCATAAGCGCTATCAGGTCTATGGTATTGAACATAAATACCGGCATTTTCAGATTATAATAAGAAAATAAAAGCGCGGCTATACAGGTTATTATAAGAGGATCCTTAAATACCATTGCCGCGGGATTTTCTTTTTTGTATTCTTTTTTTTCAATCAGGCTCAGATATATTATGGACAGACCTATTATAAAAGGCGCGATAAAACCTGTTATAACGCTTATTTTCGCAAGTCCGCTTTCGCCGTAAAGGCTCAATGCCAGAGGAAATCCTATATACGCAATATTGGACCTGAAGGCGCTGGTTGCAAACCCCCCGCGTTTTTCTCTTTTTAAAAAATAAGCCGCACCCGCGGAAAAAAGAAAAACAGAAAAAGAAACAATATAGAGCCCTATTACGATCCTGCCGTTAAAGATATCTCCGAACGGAAGTTTATAAATACTGGCAAAGATCATCGCGGGCAGCACGACATAATAAGCAAGATCATTCAGGAATTTATCCGTGCATTCCTCTATAAGGCCCTTTTTTTTCAGAAAAAAACCAAGCCCTATTATTACAAACGCAGGCAGTATACTGTTTATAATGACCATCAGACAAGCCCTGCAATATCAAAAATATCCGCGCTTTTTATATCCGGTCTCCGCTTCATTACTTCCCTGTAATTTCCGTATCCATATGTAAGGAACATGGAATATATACCCGCCTGTTTGGCTGATTCTATGTCATAAATACTGTCGCCGGCCATAATCATTTCATCTTTGTCTATGCCGTATTTTTTCATCAGATAAAAATAAGGGAACGGATGCGGTTTATCCTTTTTCAGGTCTCCCTTGCCTATTATTTCAGCAAAATATTTATCCAGCTCCAGATGTTTTAATATTTTTTTTATAAAGACACGCGATTTGTTTGACACTATGGCTGTTTTTATTTTTTTCTTTTTCAGCTCTTCAAGTGTTTTTTTTACGTTTTTATACGGCCTGACATGATCCTTATAATGCTTATTGTATATTTCTGCATAATGTTCTTTCAGTTTTCCGGGATCCCTGCCGGTTTTGCCGAATATTTTTTTGAGAAAAATATGAAGCCCGGCGCCCACGGCTTTTTTTACCTTTTCAACAGAAACAGGCTTCATTCCGTATTCCCGGGCCATCTGATTTGCGGTGAAATGTATATCCATTATTGAATCAACAAGCGTGCCGTCAAAATCAAACACAGCCATTTTTATGTTGTATCCGGTTATTACCGTATCCCTGTGTGAATAAGGAGGGCCGCAGCAGCATAAAAATCTCAGCGTGTTTTTTCCCCTATTTTCAACCCGGTGCCTGGAAAACGCGGGTATCAGTACACCATCGCCTTTTTTCACCGCGGTCTTTTTTCCGTTGATGCTCATTTCCCCCGTTCCTGCGGTAAAATAATATATTTCCTCTGTTTTGGAATGATAATGCTCCATTGTAGCTTTTCCTGTTTTCAGGGAAGCCTCTGCAAGCGATACTTTTTTCACCGGTGCATTCAAAGCGTCAATCACGGTTCTGATAATTGATGAATCCCGTGTTATAAACGGTTTTGCCTGCTCTATGTTCTTTTTATATATCATTCCGGCGCTCCTTCTTTAAGCAGGGGGATCTTTACCGGTTTTCTTTTATCAAAAACAGCCGTATGCTCCGCGCCCAGGCTTTCAAGTATTTCAAAAGCTTTTTCCAGTCCAAAAAATATCTCATCCTGCGTATGCGCATCCGACCCTACTGTAATAATATCTCCGCCGAAATTCATATACGCTTTTATTATTTCGGCATCCGGCAGAATGTTTTCCGCGGAATATCTTAATCCGGACGTATTTACTTCAAGCCCTACATTGTTGTCCACCATAATCTTCAGTATTTCGTCTATAATTGTTTTAAATTTCTCATAAGTAAAATCCCTGTTGAACTCCGCCCCTCTCCTGTGAACTATATTTAAATGCGCGGCAATATCAAAATTTCCGTAACTCACAAGCTTTTTCACTTCTTCAAAATACAGCGCATACGCTTTATCATAATTATCATGCGCCGAAAAATAACTGTCATAAACAGGTGTAAGCTTCCCCACCCTGTGCACAGAGCCAAGTATATAATCTATTTCTTTTTCTTTTATAAATTCCTCAAATGCATCTTTAAAAAGATACGGCTCTCCCGCTTCTATGCCTTTTCTTATTCCCGGAAATTTTTTCCCGGCTTTTTCAACAGCATCGGAATATCCCCTAAAGTCAAAGGCTGCGGCCGGGCGCCTGTGGTCCGCGGGAAAATCTATGTGCTCGGCTACTCCCGCATACAATACGCCGGCTTTTTCCGCGCTCTCTATTATTTCATCTATTGTCTGCTGTGCGTCCCATGAAAACTTTGAATGCAGATGCATATCTGTATAATTATATTTCGGATTCATTGTATTATCTCCGTTTTTTATTTTTTTTTTCAGGAAATGCAGATCACAGAATATCACAGATGATGTTTAAAGACAGCGGCGAGTGTAAGCCGGATTCTGTTTCTTTGCGGCGCATCACTGCGCCGAAAGCGCTGACAATTAATCTAAGCAGCCTACCCGCAGCTTAAGAAGCGGAACGCTTCCGGCGGATGAACTTGCGTTCTTCCGCACTGCTCCCTATTTGGCCTTGCTCCCGGCGGGGTTTTCCGTGCCGCGGCCCTCTCGGACCGCGCGGTGAGCTCTTACCTCACCTTTTCACTATGACCCCGTAATAAAGCAGAACTTCTTACGGGGCTACCTGTTTTCTGTGGCACTTTCCGTCATACGGCTTTAAAACCGTATTCCCCACTGTTGTAATGGGCGCCGTGTTCCGCGGAGTCCGGACTTTCCTTCAAGCCGCATCAATCTCTTGTATACGGCTCGGTAGCCAGCTGCACCGCCGCTATCTTGCTTTCATCTATTAAAGGCAGTTTAAAATGACCTTTGCTCTGTGCAATAGTTGAAAAGAAAAATGAATTTATTCTGTGATTGTACTCATTTACCGTATTCCTGTATCTGTTCCTGTATTTTTTATATTCTTCAATATATTCTTTTGTATCTATTCCCCACTGCAGATAAAAGAACCTCTCGCGGCGAAGATCCATCTTTTTATTGTAAAATTCCAGTATTCTGTTAATGTCATATTCCAGTTCTTCCAGCAGCTCTGCTTTTTCAAAAAGCGAATCAGCTCCCAGTATACGGCTGCGGACACTTACCACACGGTCAAAATCAGCCTTATCCCTTTTTATATTGTCTTTTTTCATCATTTTTTCAAGCTCTATGGTCTGATCCACTGTCTGATTAAGAAAATACTCCATTCTGTTCCAGTCTTCATGGACATAATCCCTTGCAGCCGTTATATACGCCTCAAAAAGCTTGATCTGCATTGAAAGCCCCGCAGCACCGCCGAGAATCGCTCCGATCAGTATAAAAATCAGTATATACCTTTTTTTCACAGTGTTCCTCCTGTCCCTTATTGCAAAACAATGTAATAAATTTATTATATCAGTCCACAGAGAACGTGTCAAGAAAACGGTTTTTACGGATTTAAAATATTGGAGGCGGCGATCGGAATCGAACCGATGAATAAAGGTTTTGCAGACCTCTGCCTTACCACTTGGCTACGCCGCCTTAAAAAATGAATTTATACAGTCTGTTAACACAATACTTATATATTATTTCATTAAATATGTCAAGCGGACATAAGGACAGGTTAAATTTAAATTTGCCGGTCATTCATTCTTTTCGTTTTACACCCGCATTACGGTATAAAAACAACTTATAAATCATACATCCGCCCGGTATTTTCCTGCGGGCTTCAGTCTTGCAAGCGATGCAAATATACCCAAAACACATAAAAAAGCAAATATTGAAAATGATATTTTCAGGACTTTTATAAAATCATCCAGCCTGTCAGGTGTTATTTCACTCCTCCCTATTATCAGCGACAGCACCATTGCTGACAGGGCGAGCCCGGTTGTCTGCCCCATAAGCCGCATTGTCCCCATTACAGCGGATGCGGGGGCATAATCTTTTTTTTCAACAGAACTCATGATAATATTCGTGTTAGGCGACGAGAAAAATGCCAGTCCTATTCCCGTAAAAAACAAAATAATACCTATTACCCATACAGGCGTATTCAGCCCCACAAAAACAAACGCTCCCAGCCCTGCCGCGGTAACGCCCATGCCTGTTGAAGCAATTTTACCCGGGTTTACGCGGTCTGACAGTCTCCCCGCATACGAAGAAAAAAGCGCCATAAGAACCGGCTGTATCATTATTACCGCGCCGGCCTGCTGCGGCGTCATTCCTTTTGCATACTGAAGATAAAGACTCATAAAAAAAACGGTTCCGAAAGTGGCGCTGTAATGTATAAGCACAGCTGTATTGGACAGAAGAAATATCCGGTTTTCCATAAAAAGTTTTACATTCAGCACAGGAAATTTTATTTTTGACTCAAAAAACAAAAACAGTATTATCCCCGCAATACCCGCGCCTGCGGATAAAAATCCTGTTTTTTCGGGTATTATGGTAAGCCCGTACATTAAAGAAATTATTGAAACAGCATAAATCACAAAACCTGCAAGATCAAATTTTTCCCCTTTTTTATAAGCCTGATTTACTCCTTTAAGGGAAAATATCATCAGCAGCAATGCCGCTATGCCAAGAGGTATTGAAAAAACAAATATTGTCCGCCATCCGAAATTATGCGTCAGCACGCCTCCCAAAAACGGGCCGGCAGAGAGCCCTATATATACAGCAGTCACGGATATGCCCAGTACAGAACCTCTTTTTTCCTTTGGAAACGCCTCAACAAGCATTGCGGATGACGCTATAAAAACCATGGGCCCGCCCAAACCCTGAATAACCCTTGCCCACAAAAGCCCTTCCGTGCTTTTTGCCGTTATTGTCATTACGGACGCAAAAGTAAAAATCATCATTCCGATAAGCATTGTTTTTTTTCTTCCGATTATGTCCGCAATACGCCCCGAAGGCAGGCTGAATACAGCGGCAGCAAGCAGAAATGACGTCGCTATCCAGCTCATAAGCACCGCATCCATATTAAACTCGCGCCCCATTGCAGGCAGCGCGACATTTACGGCAGATCCCATAAAAGTCGCCATAAAAGAAGATATTACGGATATTATAAGAATTGATTTTTGATGAATGCGGTTTTCTGTCATTATTTACAGCCTTCTTTTTTATATATTATGAACAGTGTTTGTCTTTCTGTATATCTTTCAGTTCCGGATATAAAAAAGGCGGCCCTTTTAAGGCCGCCTTTTTTGTGTAAATTAATATTTTTTTATTTTCAAAATGCAAGAGTCAGAAATACATTTGCCGTAATACCGCTGTAGTCAAATTCCATGGGTTCGTTGTCGGAATTTTCAACAACTTCATCTTTTTCAACTCCCATATCAGTATTTTCTTCTGTTGTTTTCATTTCCGCTACTTTGGCTATCCTATAGCCCACTTCAAGCCCGCCTGTAACACCTGAAGGAAGTTCAGCTCCTATGCTGCCTGCCACATCCACTACCATACCGCTTCCTGCAA
>CAYTNY010000014.1:0-4345 GCA_964439215.1 uncultured Spirochaetia bacterium | reverse complement strand
CCTCCAAAAACCGATACACTAAGCATCTGTGCAAAAGACATTGAAGCTAAAGCCAAAACCATTGCCGTTAAAATTAAAATTCTCTTCATTTCCTTCCTCCTTTTTATTTTATCGTTCTTAATACTGCTTTTTCTCTTTTCTCATTCCCCCCTTTCTTTGCCTTGATATAAATTTTTAATCAATCAACTAAATTATACTCTCAAAATCCGCATCGTCAATAAAAAAATTTATTTTTTACGAAATTATTCAGGTTCCCATTTCCCAGCTGTTTAAATATTCCTTCTGCTCGGGAGTAAGTTTTTCCATTGTCACTCCCATTGCCTTTAATTTCAGCTCCGCTATTTTTCTGTCTGTTTCAGCGGGCACGGGATAAACTTTTTTGCCGAGTTTGGCGCCCTGTTTCAGCATATATTCCGCGGCTTTTGCCTGGTTGGCAAATGACATATCCATAACAGACGCGGGATGCCCTTCCGCGCAGGCAAGGTTCACGAGCCTGCCGTCCGCGAGTACATTTATTTTACGTCCGTTTTTCAGCGTGTATTCAACAACCAGTTTTCTTACTTCTCTTTTTGATTTCGCGATTTTTCTCAGGCCCGCAAGATCCAGTTCAACATTGAAGTGTCCCGAATTCGCAACTATAGCGCCGTTTTTCATCTTCTTAAAATGCTCCGGCCTTATGACATTTATATCGCCTGTTACTGTTATAAAAACATCGCCCTGAGAAGCTGCCCGGGCTCCGGACATCACGTCATACCCGTCCATTTTTGCCTCAAGCGCCTTTACGGGATCAACTTCAGTAACAATTACTTTCGCGCCCGCGCCGGACGCCCTCATTGCCAGCCCCTTGCCGCACCAGCCGTATCCGCACACAACAACCGTGGAGCCCGCGATAAGAATGTTTGTCGCCCTTACAATACCGTCAAGAGTTGACTGCCCCGTGCCGTAGCGGTTGTCAAAGAAATGCTTTGTCATCGCGTCATTTACGGCTATTATGGGAAAAGCAAGCACTCCTTCCTTTTCCATTGCCTTGAGTCTTATTACTCCGGTTGTGGTCTCCTCGGTGCCGCCTATTATGGTTTTAATAAGATGCCTGTGGGTTTTGTGTATTGTTGAAACCAGGTCAGCTCCGTCATCCATTGTGATGTGCGGTTTATGCGCCAGGCAGGTTTTAATATGATCGTAATAAACCTTGTTTGATTCGTTGTTTATGGCATGCACTCCTATTTTATAATACTTAACAAGCGCGGCCGCGGTTTCATCCTGTGTGGAAAGCGGATTTGAGGCGCAGGCAACAACTTTTGCGCCGCCTGCCTTCAGTGTTCTCAGCAGATTTGCTGTTTCAGTGGTAATATGCAGGCACGCTGCTATTGTTATTCCTTTTAAAGGCTTTTTCTTTGCGAATTCTTTTCTTATAATGTTTAAAACCGGCATATGAGCGTCTGCCCACTCTATTCTTCTTTTTCCTTCATCCGCCAGTTTTATACTCTTAATATCATAAGCTTTCATACGTATCCCTCCTGATTTTTTTGTTTATTTTATTCCTGCTGCTGCTCTTAAAGCCGCGGCTTTATCTGTTTTTTCCCAGGTAAAATCCTTATCGTTTCTTCCAAAATGCCCGTAAGCCGCTGTTTTTTCATAAAACGGCCTTCTTAAATTCAGCGTCATGCGTATTCCTCTGGGCGTAAGTTTAAAAACTTTCGCGACAGTTTTTTCTATATTTCTTTCATTTGTTTTTGCCGTACCAAAAGTATTCACAAGTATGGATGTCGGCTCCGCAACGCCTATGGCGTAAGAAAGCTGCACTTCACATTTATCAGCCAGTTTTGCCGCAACAATGTTCTTTGCGACATATCTTGCCATATAAGCAGCCGAGCGGTCAACCTTTGAAGGATCTTTTCCTGAAAAAGCTCCTCCGCCGTGGCGCCCCATACCGCCGTATGTATCTACAATTATTTTTCTGCCCGTAAGCCCGGAGTCGCCTTCCGGACCGCCCACTGCAAAATGCCCTGTCGGGTTTATATGTATTTTTGTTTTGGATGACATCATCTTTGCGGGAATTATGTGATCTATCACATATTTTTTTATGTCTTTCTTAAGCTTTTTCATATCCACGGGTTTATGCTGATTTGAAATAACAACGGAAACAACTTCTTTCGGCCTGCCGTTTTCATACCGCACCGATACCTGTGATTTTCCGTCCGGCCTCAGATATTTTATAATCCCTTTTTCCCGGACTTCCTGCAGCCTTTTGGCGAGTTTATTCGCGTATAATATGGGCCAGGGCATCAGTTCTTTTGTCTCGTTTGTGGCGTAGCCGAACATCATTCCCTGATCGCCCGCTCCTTCTTCTTTTGCTCCTTTTTTTCCGCCTTCGTTCGTAACTCCCCTGGAAATATCCGGGGACTGTTCGCTCATTGATATTAAAATATTGCAGTTGTCAGGATCAATACCGTCTTCCTTTTCCTTATATCCTATTTTTTTAAGGGTTCTTCTGATAATTTTCTGATAATCAAGTTCTGCGGTTGTTGTTATTTCGCCTGCTACAACGACAAGGTTCTTGGAAAGCAGAGTTTCACACGCAACCCGCCCTTTCGGGTCTTTTTTTAAAACTTCATCAAGAACAGCATCGGAAATCTGGTCAGCAGCCTTGTCAGGATGACCCGCACTTACGGATTCGGACGTAAAAAGCCCGTTTTTCATCTCCATTTACTCCTCCTTAAATAATATATAATCAGGTTAAATCAAAAAAATTATAACATAATTATTCTTAAACCGTAAGATGTTTTTATATATCAGCTGATTTCCATGCAGAAAAAATTATAACATCAAACCTATAAATATCCGGACAGATACAATTCCCCCGTATTTTCGTTTCAGGCGCTGACTTATATCAGGAAGTATTCAGCCGCGTTTTAACAGAGTATGCAGCAGACCCAAAACCGCCTGTACATACTCTGTCCTCTCCCGCAAAGTGAAGATGATGCAATAGCTGTCTGTCTGCGGTTTTAAACCGGAATCATATGCTTTTGTTTAATACAGTTCAGTTCCTTGAAAGCCTGAAACCTGTCATATGTCCTTCAAAATACGGCTGCACAGAATCACGCCGCCCGCATCTAAGGTAATGAGAGTAATAATTATAAGCTCCGCCGTACATAATTCTGTTTTGACCGCTGTCAGGACCCGTATAATCCGAAGAAGCCCCCGGATAATCACCATACCAGTCTCGGCAGAATTCATATACATTTCCGGACATATCATACAACCCAAGCGCATTGGGCGCTTTCAGACCGGTATCATGTGTAGTCATTAAAGAATTATAATCATACCACGCTGCTTTTGCTGTTTCTGTATTGTCGAAATAATCAGCGGCAGCTCCGCTTGCATATGACACAGGCTGCCAGGATGACCCGTCAATATACCTGGCGGCATACTGCCATTCGCCTTCTGAAGGCAGTCTGTAACCGTCTGCATTTTCATTTATATAGGGATTGTCAAAACTCCCCGGCGCTGTATTAATACCGGCCGCATATGATCCGTCCCGTGAATCTTTTAAAACTGATTCAAAAACAGCATCAGTGTAATAAACCGGCGTAAGGCCCGTCATTTCACTGTATGCATTGCACCATACTATAATATCTCTCCAGCTTATTAATGTTACAGGCTCGTATTTTGCCGCACCCGGCGCAGAACCGTCAACAGAGGCATAATTGCCTTCCCTGCCTGTATTCTGAAAAAAATAATCATTTAAAAGGGCCCACTGATATACTTCATACCATAATTCATAAGTTACTTCATATTTTCCTATTTTATAAGCTGAGATCGTATGGGAAAAACTGTTCCCTGAAGTATCCTCCTGGACAAATGCGCCCCCGGACACAGAAACCATTTCTGTGTAGGACAATTCAGCAACCGCGGTCTGTGTGGCTATTACTTCAGCGGTCCGGGTATAATTTACGGTAGACGTGAAGGTGGGAGTAAAGGTGGGAGTGTAAGTTGCGGTTCCCGACGGGGCCGAGGGGGCAGAATCACTGCCGCACGAAGATAATACGAACATAAACAGCATAAAAATAAAAATGATAAAAAAGATTTTTTTCATTGGATCCTCCGATTCATTTGGCCCTGCGCAAAAAAGATATTCCGGCCGAAGGGCTCTGCGGTTCTGATAAAATATATTATCCCATGATTTTTTTTGTCAACTGAATTCGGAAGTTCAGATTGCAGTTCCGGGCCGCAGATTTTATTGCAGCACTTAATTGAATCAAAGTTCTTTTTTTCGCACATACCGAAACGCTTAATTCATACAGTTATTTACGTTTCCCGCAGAGCGCCGCCTTCTCTCATCAAG